>DASWCI010000440.1:0-7844 GCA_036390195.1 Gemmatimonadaceae bacterium | reverse complement strand
CATGCGGTTGTTCATTGCGAGAGAAGCAGTCGATTACCACTTCAAGCTCGCGTTCAACATCGTCAATCCCGAGTCATCGCTGAAAGAAAAATTGTCGGCGATGGCGAACGCGACGCCGTTCTATCTGACCTGGTATCCTTCGCGCTGGCTGAATGCGTCGCGACTCAGACGATACGGCGAGTTTGGCAAGCTCGCGAGACACGTGCGCTACATCGAACGGACCACACGCCATCTCGGGCGCTCGATCTTTCACGCAATGGTTCGCTTTGGTCCAAAGCTCGAGCGCCGGCAAATGGTGCTGTTCCGCGCGGTAGATATTGGTGCGGAGCTGTTCGCGATGTCTGCAGCGTGCGCCAGAGCGCAGATGCTCTCCAGGCAGGGCCGGCCTGAAGCTGTCACGCTCGCCGACGCTTTCTGCATCGAGGCACGCGACCGAATCAAGGTGCATTTCGATCAACTTTTCGGTGCCAACGATCCCGCGATTTACAAGGTCGCGATGGAAGTTCTCCGTGGCGAGCACGCGTGGCTCGAGCAGGGAATCGTGTCGAGCGTTGCATTTCGCGGCATCGAAACCTCACCGCTGCGACTGGCATCCACAGAACCGAAGCAGGGAGCCTTAAGCCGGGCAGCTTCATAGCTCGGAGCTTCCATACACGCGTTAGGAAGAAAGCGACTGCAGATAAAAAGGCCGGATCGAGTGATCCGGCCTTTTCATTTATTCGAGATCAGCTAGGCTGCTGTCGCCGACGGGACGGGTTTGGCGGTAAGACCGATCGCCAGCATCACTATCGCCAGCACGCAGTGCAGACCGATGTCGGCTCCTGCGAGCGGAACATAGCCGAATCCGTTCGGCGAGAGGAATCCGACGACGGTAAGAATCGCGTAGAGGGTTCCGACCCAGACAAAGAACTGCTTCGACCCGCCCCAACTGCGCGAAGCTGCCAGCCCCCAGATTCCGAACACCAGATGAACGATGTTGTGTAGCAGGTTGACGGGAAAAAGTCCGAGGACCTTGGCAGCGGTCGCGGGATCGGTGGGCTGCATAGACATTCCGCCGGGCGCGAGGAAGCCGATGATCGCGACGATGATGAAGACGACGCCGAAAACTGCTGCCAGCTTCTGGATCGTGGTATTCATGCTGCGCATCTCCTGGTTGTTGGTTGCGCGTCGGAAATCCTCTCCGCGCCGTCGGTAAAGTAGCGCGTCCGGGGTTTTCCGCCACAACAGTCGCGCTTCGAATGTTTGCGCGCCCTGAGTAATCGTGTGAGGTCGACTCCGATACTTGGGATTCTCGCCCGGTCGGTCGGCGAGGGTGTCCTCTCCAGCCGTACACTCGCTTGGTCGGAGCCCCCAACTGCGCTCCCTCGCTCTGCTCGGTCGCGGGTCTCCTCCACGCGCTCCTTTGAGCGGCTTACGAGGACACCCTCGCCTCCCTCCCACTCGAGATCCGTAATCGCGGCGTCGCGGTCCGCGCGAAGATCCCGCAGTGCGCGCGCCCATCCACCGCATGCCTGTCGCGAAAACTGGTCGCGCTCACTTCACGGCGCGCGAACGATTCATCGCGCAGGACTTGTGAGTGCTGTGATGCCCGATCGGGGAGTCGGAGGGGGTCCTCGTAGGAGGCACCGACTTGGCGACCAGGAGACCCGCGACCGAGCAGAGCGAGGGAGCGTAGTTAGGGGCTCCGCCCGAGCCAAGTCCTGCCGACGAAGAGGACCCCATCCGACGAACCGGGCGGAACAATCCAGAAGCTAAAGCAGTGTCCCGCGAAGAATGAGAAGCGCGACGTAGAAGTAGATCGAGAGACCGGTAACGTCGACGAGTGTCGCGACGAAGGGCGCGGACGCGCTTGCGGGATCGAACCCGAGCTTTTGCAACACGAACGGCAACATCGAGCCAGCTAGCGAGCCGAAGGTCACGACACCAACCAGCGCCAGGCCGATAGTGATTGCGAGCAGGTTCGGATGTGGGTACTGACCGATTCCAAGATGTTGCCACAACAAAATGCGGACGATTCCCATCAGTCCGAGAATTGCGCCAAGCACTAGACCAGATGGCAGCTCTCGGAGCGCGATCCTCCACCAGTCGCGCAACTTTATTTCTCCGAGCGCGAGCGAGCGGATGATCAGAGATGTCGCCTGAGATCCTGAGTTTCCACCCGAGCTGATGATGAGCGGTACGAACAGCGCAAGCACCACTGCCTTCTCCAGCTCGCCCTGAAAATGTCCCATCGCCGTCGTCGTCAGCATCTCGCTCAAAAAGAGCGCAGCCAGCCAGGGTGCGCGCTTGCCGATCATCGAGAAAAACCCGATTTGCGTGTACGGCATGTCGAGAGCTTCCATTCCGCCGAAACGCTGAACGTCTTCCGTGTGCTCTTCAACAAGCGCGTCGATGACGTCGTCGACGGTGACGACGCCCTGAATGACTCCGTTCTCGTCGACAACGGGCACCGCGACGAGGTCGTACTCGCGCGTCACGCGCGCAACTTCTTCCCGATCTGCTGTAGCAGGAACAGTCTGCACTTCCTGCCAGGCTATGTCCGAGACCTTCCCGCCCTCCGGCGCGGCGAGCAGCTCGCGCAGCGACATCACGCCTTGGACGCGCCCGGCAGCATCGGTGGTGTAGATCGTGTTCATCGCCTCCAGTCTTTCGGATCGTGCGATGCGGCGAACAGCCGCTAAAGCTTCTTCTACGGGAGTGTCCTGCGAGACGGAGACGAACTCCGTCGTCATCAGTCCGCCTGCTGAATCCGGCTCGTAAGCGAGCAGCTTCTCCGTCTCGGCGCGCTCCGCCGCCGGAATCTCGGAGAGGATCTCTTCCGCGCTCTGTTCCTCGAGTCCCTCGAGCGTGTCGGCGCGATCGTCCGGGGTCATCTCCGTGACGAGCTCGGCCGCCTGCCGCACGCTCATCGTTTCCAGTACTTCCGAGCGAAGCTCCTCGTTCAGGTACTCGAGTACATCCGCCGCGCGCTCGACAGGAAGCGCCGAGAGGAACGGACCCACCATCTCTCGCGGCAAAGCATGCGCGACGTCGGCGAGATCCTTTGCGTGCAGCTCCTCTGTCTCCGCGGCGATCGCGTCGGGACTTTCCTCAAGCATCTCGAGGATGTCCGGCGCGAGCAAAGCGCCGACATTTGTGTCTTCGTCGACTTCCACTGGCGCGTTGTAGGTGGGGGTCTTCATGGTGCGAGCGGAAGCGTGCGCCGGTCGATCTTGAAGTCTCTTGCTTCGTAACCCGCGACTGAAATCGCCTCGCGAATCTGCTCGGGCGTTACGGTGCCATCGTGCTCGATGATGGCCTGGCCGATGGAGACATCAGCCCGATCGATCCCCTGTACTCCCGCGAGAGAAGTGAACACCGCGCGGACGCAGTGCGCGCAGGTCATGCCGTCGATAGAGACCGTGGTTCGCATGGGCGATAATATAGTAGTGTCGGCGAAGCCGACCCGGTCGCGTTTTCAGGAGCGACAAGAGCTGGAACTGCAACAGAACGGGCGGGAGGCGTCAGCTGCTAGGCAGGAGGCGTGAGGTCAATACGTCGGGACGTCACCGCTGACATTCGCAGCAACTGCCTGTGCCTTACGACAAGTAGGAACGTCCCGACGTCGTAACCTCGAACCTGGCGCCTGCGCAGCTAACGCCTCCCGCCCGTTCAGTTGCTCTTCTTTATCAGTCCAGCCTATTTGCCGGCCTCGGCACCGGAGGGTTTTTCTTCCGAGATACGAACGTCTTCTCCAGCGCCGGAATAAACTTGTCGTACCTCGATCCCGGCTCCCACATCACCCAGCCGTCGTAGCCGGCGTCGTACACGCCGTGCTTTTGCTCCTCGATCTCCTGCGCTCCGTACTTCGGCAGGCCGATGCTGAACGCCTGCAGCCACGGACGTACGTGCTCCCCCTTGATGTCAAGCTTCTCGTCGCGCTCGCGGGCGCGCGAGATCGCGATGTGGACGACGTCGTAAGGATCCGCATTGGGATGGGGCAGTTGGAACGAGCCCGGCGGATAATGCGACGGATAAACCATCGGCAACACGACATCGACCGACTGAGAGATCGGCTCCCACTTCTGCCCGACTTCCAGCGCGCCTCCCACGGTCGTGACCAGTCCAAAGATGTCGGCGGTCGTTCTCACGCCCAGCTTGGCGAAGCGCTCGCGCGCCGTGCTGAGAAATTCCCCGAGCACCTGCGGCTTGCTCCGGCCGTTCTGCTCGGGAAAGACCTGCGGCGGCAGGCTCTTGTACGGCTCGGGGAATCGGATGTAATCGAACTGGATCTCTCCGAATCCCATCCTGACCGCCTCTTCCGCGACGCGGAAGTTGTACTCCCAGATGGCGTTCGCGTACGGATTGACCCACGTCTGCCCTTTCTTGTCGTGCCACGGCGTTCCGTCCGCTTTCCGAATGGTGTGATTCGGATTGTTCCTGGCTGTAACCGAATCCTTGAACACAACGATACGCGCGACCGGCAGGATTCCGTGCGCGCGAATCGTATCGACGAGCGCCCCGAGATTGTGTGATTTCACTTGCGTGCCGGCGTTCCTCTTCAACATCGGATCGCTCGAATCGAAGTTGAGACCGAATTCGTCCTTTACATCGATGATGAGGGCATTGATTTCCGTCGAGTCCGCGATCCCGATGAGGTGCTTGAGACGATGACTGTTCGCCGCGAAGCGGAAGACGTAGAGTCCGCGCGCCGGAAGCGTCCCTTCGATGAGCGAGTCAAGAACCGGTGAAGTTGGATGCGGCGGCCCCGCGACCGACGGACGTACAGTCGTGTCAGTGTCCGCTGGCACCCGTGCGGGTGTAGAGCTGCTCGTGATTATCGTGTCGCCGGGGCCACCAACCGGTATCGGCGCAGCATGGAGATCCGGCGTGCCGCTCCTTGCGGACACCTCGTGTGTGCCGGTGCAGGCAAGCGCCGATGCCACCGCCGCCGCGGCTATCGCGAGGGGGATCTTCGGAAAATGCATTCTTCTATTGTATGTATGGATCGCGGCAGGGAGACGATGCAATCTAATCAGGAAGGCGAGCATCGTCGCGTGTAAGGACGGTCGAGAGTCCTGATTAGTACCTGGTCCGATTGCGATTTGGTCCGTAACAACCCGATATATTTGGCAGCGATGCGCTACCTCAATCTCGCCGTTCTCGCCCTCGTCGGGGCTTGTGCTCTCCCGCCGCCGCCTCCGCCGGCCGCAGAGTTCCTGGTGTCCGCCGGCGACCAGACCTACTGGGTTCGCAGCGACAATTCGGGACTCCGGATTCGCGGCTCACCGCTCATTCTGGCACGCACGGGCGGCCGCTACTACGAGATCTTCGTCAGCGAGGTCGACCGCTCCTTTCCTCGGGCACTGCTGAGTGGCGAACGGGTCTTCCGCCGCGAGCTCGCGAGCGGAGACTCAGCCATCATCTATGACGATACCGCGATCGTAAATCTAGCCGAGCAATATCATCACCAGCATCCGAGTGCGAGGCTGCTCGGCCCCGACGATGATCCGGACGACGACGTCGACATCACCGCGGTTGGTGAGACCGACATCCTCAACGTGCTGGGACCCTACATCGCTCTCGAGCATCGCCTCTCGGTCGAACGCACGAACGAGCACGACCAGGACGATACGACCCGAACCGTAATCGATCTTCGCAACGGCAAAACGGTCGCGCTCGATCGCATGCTCCGGGATTCGACAGTCCAGGAAGCTGTTGGCGAAGGTGGATTCGTGAATCGTCGCTGGAGACACGATGGCTACGACGTCATCTCGCACTACGATTCCGTGCACAAGGGGAACGCGCTGGCGCTACGGGATCACCGCGGACGCGAATGGAAGCTCGGCCTGGTCGCGTCGAGCTTCGTCCAGATTTTCTGGCTCGACAAGCCGAGGCTCGATGCGCAGACCCGGCACGCGCTGGCGCGGGCGTTCAACGACGCGACAACTTATGGCGAGCGCATCCAGCAGGTGTCGCGGAAAAAGCAGTCGGCGCCGTTTCACTCCAAGGCACCGGGAAGACAAACGTGACCCGATCGAGATCAGCGGGGAAATCCTCGAGCGCGCCTTCGAGTTCCGGCTCGAGAGCTGAACAACGTGCAGGGCCGAAAGAAGCCCAGCGGAATGCAGACGACCGGGATGATGGGCCACGACCCGTTCGCGCGACGCAGCACGAGACCGCGCAGCTGATGATGCCGCAGCACGCCAACGTTCTCGGTCATGTCTTCGGCGGTGTCGTGCTCTCGATGATGGACACGACCGCGGCAGTTTCCGCGATCCGTCACGCCCGCCTCGCTTGTGTGACCGTGTCGGTGGATCGCGTCGATTTTCGCGAGCCGATCCACGTCGGCGATCTCGTTATCATGAAATCCAGCGTGAACTACGTTGGCAGGACGTCGATGGAAGTCGGCGTGCGTGTGGAGACGGAGAACCTTCTCACCGGAGTGCGCCGCCACACGAACTCGTGCTACCTCACTTTTGTCGCGGTCGATCGTAATGGTAGGCCAGTACCGGTTCCGCGACTCACCCCAGAGACAAGCGAGGAGATTCGACGTTACGAGGCAGCGAAGCAGAGGAGAGAGAGAAGACTGCAGGAGCGCATCTCGGAAAGGGGATCGCGACGCTAATCTCGGAAGAGGGATCGCAGCGTCTTGCAACGTCGACTCCGCGGTCCACCGCCTTGCAACGCGACTCCGCGACGCCTACTGTAACTGTCATGGAAAGATTCTTCACCGTCGAGGAAGCCAACCGCACCCTTCCTCTCGTCAAAAGAATTGTCGAGGATCTCGTCCGCGATCATAGAGCTTGGGAGGAGAAAGTCCGCGAGTTCGAGCTCGCGACGGTTGGATCGAGTCCCGAGCACCCCGACGTGATCGCTGACCTTCTTCAGGTCGAAGCGCAACGGCTCGCGCGCGATATCGAAGGCTACATCGCCGAGCTGAGCGACCTCGGTGTCATCTGCAAAGGGATGGACACCGGACTGGTCGATTTTCGCGGGCAGATCGATGGACGCGACGTCTTCTACTGCTGGAAACTCGGCGAGCCGAGCGTGCAGTACTGGCACGAAATCGACGCCGGGTTCGTTGGGCGGCAGCGACTGCATCCGCTCGCGCTGACAACTAACTAGAAAATTTCATGGCCAGGCAGATAAGGCCGTTCCGCGGACCAGACGGGACGAACTGGGGCGTGGAGGTTCAGGTGCCGGGCGCGAGCAATGCGATGATCGTGTTCCATCATCCGGGTGGCAAGACCGCTCGACTCGATCGCTACGCCTGGGAAATCTGGAACGGACCGGAGTCGCGCAGCGTAACGTCGCGGGTCGCGCCCGAGAAAATCATGCAAACGCTCACCGACGAGAAGCTCCAACTTCTCTTTCGGCGGTCGATGCCCGTGTCGAACGATCTCACTCGCGTCAACCGCGCTTCCTAGACGTTTGGATTCTCTGCGCAGGTCAGTCGGCGTGGGGTCCTCTCCGGCGCTACGCTCGCTTGGTCGGAGCCCCTAACTACGCTCCCTCGCTCTGCTCGGTCGCGGGTCTCCTCCTCGCGCTCGCTTTGCAAAGCGCCTACGAGGACCCCACGCCTCCTTCCCGTCCGACATCTCAGCAAGTCTAGTCCGCGGTTAGCAGCGAGACATTAGTCGCACGCGCCCGATCGGCTGGAGAGGACACCCTCACCGACCGACCGCGCCGAAGATCTACAACTGTGTAGCGGTTAGTCGCTCGGCGCGGACTCGAACGGAACATCGATCTCGAGACCGTCGCGCGCGATGATTGTCGCCGGAAAGATCTCGCGCGCCTCGCGCTCGAGCTCGGACGTGTCGCGCGAGTAGCGCGCAGAGACGTGCGTCAGCACGAGCTTCTTC
>DASWCI010000439.1:0-1806 GCA_036390195.1 Gemmatimonadaceae bacterium | reverse complement strand
ATGTAGTATGTTACCGATCGGTAACACGCCGTAAGCACCTCTATGTTACCGATCGGTAACATTTCAGTCAAGTGGGGGTACAAACTATCGTGCAAACAGATATTCACCGCAATGGCAAGAAGAAGCGGCGCTCGGGGATTCCGGTCCGCGAGCGGATTCTGGTTGCGGCTGGAGATCTTTTTCACAAACACGGCATTCGCGGCGTTGGGGTCGAGGCGATCGCCGAGGCAGCGCAGACGAACAAGATGACGCTTTACCGCCACTTCGACTCGAAGGACGAGCTGATCGCGGAATGGGTGAAGGGAATAGTCGCCCACAAAGAGGAGGAATGGCGGGATCTCAGCGCCAAGCACCGCGGGGATCCGGAGGGCCAGCTTCAGGACTGGAGCCGCCGAGTCTCGGCCAAGCTTCGCGAAATGGAAGAGCGTGGGTCCGCTCTCGGGAACGCTCTCGCCGAGCTGCCCGATCCGAACCATCCGGCGCGGCGGGTCATCCAGGAGCACAAGGTCAGAGAACACAAGCGTGTCGTTCGCCTTTGCAAGGCCGCCGGATTTCGAGATGCTGCATTCTCCGCGAATCTGTTCTCGATGATGCTCGAGGGTGCCCACTCGTGTGTTCAGTGTATCGGAATGAGGCAGATAGGTGAGCATCTCGTGCAAGTCGTGGATCTGATGGTGGAAAACAATCGGCAGCGGCAACCGGCAGCGCGCTGAACAGCAGCGCGCCAGCCCTCATTACTTAGTCGATCCAAAGTTCCCCAAATCGACATCAATCCAACGAAGTAGCCCGAAGCCCCTAGCCGCCCCGCCCAAAGCCCCCAGCCGGTAGTCTTCACTTGCAGTTGTAGTTAGCCTTCCCGGTTTCGCCGCGACCTAATGTCGGACTCCCAGGACATCACTCTGCCAGTCTCCGCTCCAACGTACGGAAACTGGGCGATCATCAAGGAAGCGCTTCGTGGCGCGCACCTGGACTACACCGATGGTCCAATCGGTCGCGCGATTTTCCTACTTGCGGTGCCGATGGTGCTCGAGACGGTGCTCGAGAGCGTCTTCGCCGTGGTCGATGTCTTCTTTGTCTCCCGCCTTGGCCCGGACGCCGTCGCGACCGTCGGCCTCACCGAGTCGATGATGGTTCTGATTTATACGTTGGCGATGGGCCTTGGTATCGGTGCGACTGCGACTGTCGCGCGGCGCATCGGTGAAAAGGATTCCGAGGGTGGCTCCCATGCGGCGGCACAGGCAGTGGTTCTGGGCATCATCGTCGCAGCGGTTCTGGGCATCGCCGGTGCGCTGGCCGCCCCGACGCTACTCCGTCTGATGGGTGCGTCACCTGGCGTGATCGCCAACTCCAGGTTCACGCGCGTGATGCTCGGCGGAAACGTCAACGTCTTGATGCTGTTTCTTGTCAACGCGATTTTCCGCGGTGCCGGCGACGCGGTGATCGCAATGCGGGTGCTGTGGCTCGCGAACGCGATCAACATCGTGCTCGGACCGATGCTGATCTTCGGCGTCGGTCCGTTTCCGGAGCTGGGTGTCGTCGGTGCTGCAGTAGCAACGAACATTGGGCGCGGCACGGGCGCCCTCTACGCGATCAGCCGCCTGATTCGTCGCGGGGCGCGCGTGCGGGTTGTGCGTCGCCATTTCCGCCTTGATCCCGCGCTCATGTGGCAGATGATCCGCCTCTCCGGATCAGGGACTTTTCAGATTCTCGTTGGCAGTGCGAGTTGGATTGGCCTCGTACGGGTCATCTCGAGTTTCGGAAGCGCCGCGTTGGCGGGATACACCATTGGTATGCGACTTGTGATGT
>DASWCI010000438.1:0-5839 GCA_036390195.1 Gemmatimonadaceae bacterium | reverse complement strand
CCTCGGCCCCGCAAATCCCGCAAGGCGAGGTCGTGCAAACCTGGATGAAATATTTTCCCACCGGGTGCTGGTGGTACATAGTGTAGAATGTCACTACGCCTTTGACGAAAGCTGGTGTGAGATCGAGTTGACTGGCGACTTCGGCCATTCCCTGATCGCTTACCCAGCCGCGCTCGCGCTGGACAATCCAAAGCGCAGGAAGCAGCGCAGCCATCTTTGTCGGATAGCGTGTGAGCAACTCGTCGAGCTCGCGCTTTACGTCGCCCGTGAACACCGGGTCATACCGCTCACGCGCCGCGCGGTCTTGTGATGCGTAATCGGGGGATTCCAGCCCGCCGACCAGTTCGGCGGTCAACGGTCGATCTCTCCCATCACGATGTCGATGCTGGCGTTGATAGCGATGACGTCCGATAGCAGATGGCCTTCGACCATCTTCGGGATTGCAGCGAGGTTTACGAAAGACGGGGGGCGAATTCGCCAACGAACCGGCTTTGCTGTGCCGTCCGATACCATATAGTAGCCCTTCTCTCCCTTCGGGCTCTCGACTGCGACGTAGGACTCGCCGATCGGCGGACGCGGACCTTCCATGACCACCTTGAAGTGATGTATCATGGATTCCATTTCGCTGGTAGCCTTGGACTTGGGCGGCAGGATGATGCGTGGATCGTCGATGTTTACGGGACCGTCGGGGAGTCGGTCAGCCGCCTGCTGCAGAATGCGCACCGACTGGCGCATCTCCTCGAATCTCACCAGGTAGCGATCGTACACGTCGCCGTTCGTACCGACAGGAACCTCGAAATCGTAAGTCTCGTAATCCAGATATGGAAAATCTTTGCGTACATCGTAGTCGACGCCCGATGCTCGGAGCATTGGACCTGACAAACCCCAATTGACTGCTTCCTCGGGCGTCATCACGCCGAGTCCGATCGTCCGGCCAACCCATATCGCGTTCTTGGTGAGAACACGATCGATCTCCTCCAGCGTATGGGGAAACGTGCGGATGAATTGTTTGAGGCCATCCATCCACCCGCTCGGAATATCCGCGGCCATTCCGCCGACGCGCGTTGCCGATGTGGTGAGTCGCGCGCCCACCCATTTCTCGATGAGACGGTAGATCTCTTCGCGGCGCTGGAACGCCCAGAGAAAAGGCGTGAAGGCGCCTATGTCGATGCAGAAAGTTCCGAGCCACACCAGGTGCGACATGATTCGTGACAGCTCGGACGCGATGACGCGCAGGACCTTGCAGCGCTCCGTGGTCTCGATCCCGAACAGACGCTCCGCGCCAAGCGCAAACGCGACGTTGTTCCCGATCGAGTTCAGATAATCTTCGCGATCAGTCCAGCAAATTATCTGGTTGTACTGCCGGTACTCGCCCATCTTCTCGAAACCGCAGTGGAGGTAACCAATGTGCGGGATGCAGCGGACGACAGTTTCGCCGTCGAGCTCGAGTACCAGGCGCAACACGCCGTGAGTAGCCGGATGCTGCGGTCCGATGTTGATGAGCATATGCTCACCTTCGAGATCCGGCTCGATACCCGGCGGCGCCTCGACGGCTAGACCACCGCCGCCATCGTCAGTGAGGATCGGAACGCGCTGTGGCCTTCCGCTCGCATCGAGGCCTGTTGTCGAGAGCTCAACTTCGACGGTGCGCCTGTCCATCTACTCGCCCGTCCTCTCGCCCTTGCCAAGCCTCTCGCGCACGTCCTGCGGCAGCTCGGCGAATGCGTCGGCAATCGTGAGCTCCTCCATCGAATAGCGCGCTTCCGGATTCTGAGCGAGCGCCTGACGAAGCTGCTCCGAACGACTGAAGCGTCCGCGTAGCGGGAAATCTTTCCGCAACGGAAAGCCCTCCGTGTACGACTCCCACATCAGAATGCGCCGAAGATCGGGGTGTCCGCGGAAACGAATTCCGAACATATCGTAGCATTCGCGCTCGAGCCAATCCGCTGCTCGATAGAGGTCGTAGACGCTGTCGATCTCCAGCGATTTCCCTTTCGGGATCTGGGCCTTGACGCGGAGGAATCGTCGGTAAGGAAGTGAGCGCAGATGCCACACTACTTCGATGGGCACTTCCGCGTCGCGATACTCGACCGCCGTAAGATCGCTCAGAAAATCGTAACGCTGCGAGGGGTCGTCGCGCAGCCAGCCGATTACGTTATGAACCGAGGCCGGGTCTACATAGACGACTGTTTCGCCCCAGATAACCTCGACGCGTTCGATTGCCGAAGAGAATTTGTCCTGGAGTGCTTTTGCTGATGGATTCGCCTCGGCATTGCGGTGTGCAACGTTCCGCTGCGTTGCAGGCTCGACGCCGGGCGCGCTCGCTCCGGTTCTGACGACCTCGAATCGACTCACAGTCCGGACCTGGTCTGGTTTACCGAATTTCCAAATGGTTCACCAAGCTCGTCGATCACTGAGGGCGGAATATAGAGTTGACTAGATGGATCCGGCTCCATCTCGTCCCGGGTTCCCGCATCGGCGGCGCGCTCATTCTTCACTTTTTCCTGGAGCATGCGAATGCCGTAGAGCAAGCCTTCGGGTCGCGGCGGACAGCCGGGGACGTAGACGTCGACAGGTATGATCGTGTCGATCCCCTGGACGACAGCGTAGTTGTCGAACATTCCGCCGGTCGATGCGCACGCCCCCATCGAGATGCACCACTTTGGCTGCGGCATCTGCTGCCATATGCGCCGAATTATCGGAGCGAGCTTGAATGGGACGCGGCCAGCGCAGATGAGTACGTCAGCCTGGCGCGGCGAGTAGCTCATGCGCTCCATTCCAAAACGCGCCAGGTCAAAGTCGCTGGCGGCGGTAGCCATGAACTCAATGGCACAGCACGCCGTTCCAAACGGCATCGGCCACAACGAATTCGCACGCGCCCAATTCACCAGAAAATCCAGACGGGTCGCAACCCATCCTTCCTGCGATTCCGGCGCGTACGAAACAGTCCGGTGCTCTGCTGGAGCCGTCAATCCCATTGCAACGCCCCTTTCTTCCAGACATAAACGAGGCCGACAAGGAGAATCAGCATGAACACCAACATCTCACCCAATCCGAAAAACGAGATATTGCCGACCGGACACGCATCGTTGACGAGCGGCACGAAGCACGAGAGCTGCCGAAAATAGACCGCCCATGGAATCATGAACACGGTCTCGATGTCGAAGATTATGAACAGAATCGCCACGAGGTAGAAACGCACCGAAAAACGTTCGCGCGCGTCGCCAAGCACGGGCACGCCGGACTCGTAGGCCTGTTGTTTGACCGGCGTCGGTCGCGCACGGATCGTCAGCGCTGAGATCGCGATGATCGCCAGTGCGTTGATCACCACGAAACCGAACAGCATCAGAACCGGGAAATAAGCGCGAAACATGGCGTCTCAGACTTCGTGAAAAATTTCACTAGTTCGATTTTTTGCAATTTACCGTTGGCAATCTTGTAATTCAACGGCTCCAATTCGGTGGCGATGCCAGTGCGAAAATCGTACATTGACCTCGAAACAGTGCGAAGTCGCGGAACGCCCGCGCACTGGTGAACTCAGCGCCCCCTTCCCGCTTCTCCCCGCTTCCCGCTTCCCTCATCATCAATGTCAATTCAGTCGGATCGCTGGATCACCCGTATGGCAAAGGAGCACGGGATGATCGAGCCCTTCGAGAGCAGCCAGGTAAGATCGGGCGTCATCTCGTACGGAGTGAGCTCGTACGGATACGACATGAGAGTCGCGCCCGAATTCAGGATCTTCACGAATGTCTTAAACTCGATCGTCGATCCGAAGAACTTCGATCCGAGATCTTTCGTGGAGTTCGAGGGCGAAGTGTGCATCGTTCCGCCCAACTCGTTCGCGCTCGCGCGGTCTGTAGAGTACTTTCGCATCCCGCGCGATGTGGTCACCATTACTGTAGGCAAGTCCACTTACGCGCGTTGCGGCATCATAACCAACGTTACGCCGTTCGAACCGGAGTGGGAGGGATTCGTAACACTCGAGATATCGAATACTACACCTCTGCCGGCCAAGATTTACGCCAACGAAGGCATTGCTCAGGTGTTGTTCTTCAAGGGTGAGGAAGGACCGGAGGTGTCGTACAAAGACAAGAAAGGCAAGTATCAAGGGCAGCAGGGTGTGACGTTACCGCGGCTGTAGTCTGGCCCTCAGCTTGCCGAAAGGCTTAGAAGACGAACCGCAATCAGGAGGACGCAAGACTGATGCAGAATCGTGACGGTGTACAAAAGGGCCCTCAGGATCACGCCGAGGGTCAGCACGGATCAAAAACGCGCGGCAAGTTTCTCGAACAACTGCATTCAGGCAACGGCACGCCACCAGAAGACTCAACGAACGGACTTGAGCTTCGAAAACATCTAGCTCACCACAATTCTGCGCACCGGCTCTTCGAAGAGCGCCAGCAACACGACGAGGCCGAGAAGCACAGCGAAAAGACCCGCCTCCACCGCGAAATCGAGAGGCGTCATCTCGATCCAGAGGAACTTCCCAAAATCTGAATTGGCTGCGATCCTGGATTCGTAGTTTCGCCTATCGGAGCATCCCGGCTGCGTAGGCGAAAATAAGCCCGAGCACGACGACAACAGCAAGCCAAACCAGCCTGTTGCCGCCGGCCGATCGCGTCGGCGCGACAACTTCGAGGTCAGGAGGCGGAGCCGTTCCCTGCTGCGAGATGCCGGACGTACCGCCTACCGCGTCGGCGCCACCGCGAGCGACTTCGCTGTTCGGGTCGTTCATCTCACTCTTCGTCCGAGAGCTGGGACGAGTGGAACTTCCATCCATGCCTTGCTCCGCTTTTCTCTTCCAGCGACCAGAGGTGCAGCAAGCAGGCCAGGTTCAGGGTCGAGTGCCGATCAAACGCGCGCGAATGTAGTCGTGATTCATCCGCGTGATGGTGTCGATGCTGATCTCTTTTGGGCACGCCTCCTGACACTCTCCGTGCAGAGTGCAGCTTCCGAATTTTTCCAGATCCATCTGCTCAACCATTTCCAGTGCGCGTCGATAGCGCTCGGGCTGCCCCTGCGGTAGAAGCCCCAGATGACTGACCTTCGCCGCAGTGAAAAGTGAGGCCGACGCGTTGGGACAAGCGGCAACGCACGCGCCACAGCCGATGCACGCAGCAGCGTCCATCGCGTTGTCTACGCTTTCCTTGGGAACCAGAATGGCATTCGCATCCTGGGCACCACCGGTCGGAGCGCTGATGAATCCTCCAGCCTGAATGATCCGGTCGAGGGCGGAGCGATCAACCGTCAGATCCTTGATCACCGGAAACGCGCGAGCACGCCAGGGCTCGATATAGATCGTATCGCCGTCCTTGAAGCTGCGCATGTGGAGCTGGCAGGTTGCGGTTCCGTTCATGGGACCATGGGCCACGCCGTTGATCATCAGACCGCACGTGCCGCAAATCCCCTCTCGGCAATCATGATCGAATGCAATCGGTACTTCGCCGTTATCCGTGAGTCTCTCGTTCACGACGTCGAGCATCTCGAGAAACGACATGTCCGGGCTGATGTCGTTGGCCTTGTAGACGACCATTTTTCCGGACAGTTCCGGACCGGCCTGCCGCCAGACGTGCAGAGTGAGATTCATTACTTGTAACTCCGCTGCGTGAGCTTGACGTTCTCAAAGGCCAGCGGCTCCTTGTTGAGAATCGGGGTGTGGCGTTCACCCGCGTACTCCCAGGCGGCGACATAGGCGAAGTTCTCGTCGTCGCGCAGCGCTTCGCCATCTGCGGTTTGGCTTTCTTCGCGGAAGTGTCCCCCACACGACTCGGTGCGATGGAGGGCGTCGATGCACATCAACTCGCCCAGCTCCAGAAAGTCCGCCACACGTCCCGCTTTC
>DASWCI010000437.1:0-5902 GCA_036390195.1 Gemmatimonadaceae bacterium | reverse complement strand
CTCGGGCACGCAGCGCAAAAGCTTGCGGTCACTGTTCCCGCGGGCGGATCGGCGACACTGGACTTCACCCTCGCCCCCACCGCAATCCAGCTGGAGCAAGTTGTGACAACTGCGACCGGCGAGCAGCGAAAGGCGGAGGTTGGGAATGACATCCCGCGAATCAACGCCGTGCAGACCGTCGAGACCAAGCCAGTCACGAACATCACGGATCTTCTTAACGCGAGAGCGCCGGGAGTCGAAGTTCTGGCCGGAACGATGAGCGGGACCGGTCAGCGAATTCGCATTCGTGGCGTCAACAGTCTCTCACTCAGCAATGATCCGATCGTGATTATCGACGGAATTCGAATGGAAAGCGCCACGGGATCGTCGAGTATCGGCATCGGCGGATCAAATCCGAGTCGCCTAAGCGACATCGATCCGAACCAGATCGAGAGCGTCGAGGTAGTGAAGGGACCATCGGCCTCGACGCTGTACGGAACCGACGCCGCAAACGGCGTAATCGTGATTACCACGAAGCGTGGCCGCGTCGGCGGCGCAAGATGGGACACCTACCTGCAGCACGGCCGCATCAGCGACCACAACACCTATCCGACCGCGTATACCTTGTTCGGTCACTCTCGCACGGGGGCGTTACGTACGACTGCTCTCGGGAACTGCTCGTTGCCCAATGTCTCGCTCGGCACGTGCGTCCTCGACAGCGTCGCAGCTTTCAATCTTTTTGCCGACAAGGAAACGACTCCTCTTGCCCCCGCTTATCAGGAAGAGTATGGCGCGGGAGTATCGGGCGGCTCCGAGACGCTGCGCTACTTCCTGCAGGGAAATTACGCGGGGGAGCAGGGAGTTTACAAAGTTCCGCAATTTGACATCGAGCGAATGCTCGCCAAGAACGGCGGCTTCATCCCGGGCGAGCAGCTAAGGCCAAACGCTCTTACGCGAGCCACTTTCCGCGGGAACGTCAACGTGCAACTGTCTCCGCTCGCCGACATCGCGCTTTCCACAGCGTTCATCTCTAGCGCTCAGCGTCTTCCCCAGACTGAAAACAACACCACCGGTCTTACGTCGAGCGCTTATGGCGGCCCTGGTTATAAGACGAATGGGTTCATCTCGGGGACGACTCTATTCAGGATGGGTTATAGGGCCTTTACGCCGGGCGACATCTTCCAGGAAACTGTTAGCCAGGACATCAACCGCTTTATCGGCAGCATCAGTCCGAACTGGCGGCCACTTAGTTGGTTGACGACTCGTGGTAACTTCGGTGTCGACTTCGTCAATCGTGTCGATGCCGACCTTTGCCGGCAGGGCCAGTGCTCCGATTTCGGCAGCAGCCGGCTCGGATTCAAGACAAACAACCGCACGAATTTTTTCCAGTACACGTTCGATGCAAGCGGCACGGGTCAGTTTCATTTGTCTGACGCCGTTTCCTCGAAGACGACGTTCGGTGCGCAATATTTCCGCAGCATTTTCGCGCGCAATGGCGCCTTCTCTTCGATTCTTCCGCCCGGAGCAACGACGGTGACTGCGGGAGCCGTTCCTGGTGCCGATGAATCGTCGACCTACAAAGTCAACGCGGGCACTTTCTTCGAACAGACATTTGCGCTACGAGATCGCCTTTTCGTGACTGGAGGCTTCCGAGTGGACAATAACAGCACGTTTGGTACGAAGACGTCGTCGGCGTTTTATCCCAAGGGTGGTGTTTCCTGGATCCTTTCGGAGGAACCATTCTTCCCAAAGCCGGCATTCCTCAGCCAGCTGCGGCTGCGTACTGCTTTTGGGCAGTCGGGTAACTCACCTGGCTCTAATGACGCCACCCGGTTCTTCGTCGGTACGACCGCCAACGTTCAGGACCAGGGAACAGCAGCGGTGATATTCAGTGCCATCGGAAATCCCGACCTGAAGCCGGAACGCGCTGGCGAGTTCGAGGCCGGAATGGACGTGGACATGTTCGACAACCGGGCCTCGGTGACCCTCACGGGTTATAAGAAGAAGACGCGCGACGCTCTGATTCAGCGGATTCTTCCTCCGTCGGCTGGCATCTCGACTTCACGATTCGAGAATCTCGGGTCCGTGCAAAATAGCGGGTTCGAGGCCAGCCTCCGCAGTCAGCTTCTGCAGCGCGCGATGATCGGCGTGGACGCGCAGCTGAACTACGCAATCAACAACAACAAGCTTGTAAGTCTCGGAAACGTGCCGCCGATCATCGGTGCGGACATTCGTGAAGTGCCGGGATACCCGCTCTTCGGCGTTTGGCAGCGCAGAATCCTTGGCTTCACCGATTTCAATAACGACGGCATACTCACGGCCAACGAAATCGTGGTCAGTGACTCGGCTCTGTTCATCGGACGCTCGTCACCGCATGTCGAAATGAACTTTACGCCGGGTATCGATTTTTGGAATAACAAGTTTCGGCTCACCGCCCAGTTCGATCACAAAGGCGGGTATTGGATCAAGAATTCCAATGAACGTATCCGCTGCAACCAACGTTTGAATTGCAGTGGACTCGCAAACCCGGCGGCCCCGCTCTGGGAGCAGGCGAGGGTAGTCGCGCTGCGCGATCATCCTTTGCGGACGGAGGGCGGCTTCTGGGAGAAGGGCGATTACACAAAGCTCCGTGAGCTTGCGCTTACCTTCAATGCGCCAAAGAGCTGGCTCGAGCACCGGTTCATGCCGGGGAACAGGCTGAGCGCAACACTCGCTGGTCGCAATCTCAAGACGTGGACGCGATACACTGGCATCGATCCGGAATCAGTCACCGCTCCTGGTGGATCGCCGGCCAGCACGGAAGTACAGGACGTATTCCAGGCTGTTCCGCCACCGCGGTATGTCACGCTCCGTTTCAACCTCGGCTTTTGACGCGCGCTAGCGCTTACCAATAGGGACAAACAATGGCAAACGTGAATCATCTGGCGCGCCTCAAAGGAGCACTGTCGGCTATATTCGCCGCAGCGGCGTTAACGGCGTGCAGCAGAGATAAAATTCTTACCGTAACCGATCCTGATATTATCGATCCGTCCAATGTGGCTTCCGCTGAAGCCGCAGAGGCGCTCCGTCTCGGCGCGCTGACACGTCTGTCCGATGTTACAGGTGGACTTCAGGGAAGCGGATCGCTGAACGAGGGCATCTTTCATTTCAGCGGCGTGGTCGCAGACGAATGGCGGTCGACTGACACGTTCGTCCAGCGCGACGAAGCAGACTCGCGTTCGATCACTGAGCCTAATACAGCGATGACGCTTGAAGCGCGCGGACTCAACCGCACGCGAGTCGCGGCGATTCAGGCGATTCCGGTGCTCCGCCAATGGAAGCCCAACAACATCTCCGATGTTGGGCAGATGTACTGGGTGCGCGGATGGGCGGAGATGACGATTGCGGAAAATTTCTGCAATGGTTCTCCGATTAGCGCCCTGGACGAGAAGAACAACATCATCTATGGCGATCCAGAGACGAACGTCCAGATCTACACGCGGGCAAAGGCCAGCTTTGACACGGCAGTTCAGAATGCGCCCGCTGGCGATGCTCGCGCCGATACGGTGAAGTGGCTTGCAGGAATCGAAAAGGCGAGAGTCCAGCTCGCTTTGGGCGACGTCGCAGGTGCCGGCACGACGATCACCACTGCCGCCGTGCCGGATAACTTCAGGTTCTCGATGTTCTATACCCAGGTGATTCAGGACAATCAGATCTGGGCACTCAACAACAGCGCCGGACGCTGGATGGTCGCAAATAACGAGGGTCCGTTAGGTCTCAACCCTCGGGACGCGAACGACCCACGAGTTCCGATCTGCATTGGCGGTAGCGCGGCGTGCAAGACGTTCGATCCCAATCAGACTCGCACTACGTCGTTCGATAACAATTTCGGTCCTGGCACGTTCCTGGTTCAGCTGGTGTGGCCGACCCGTGAATCGGACATCGCAATCGCCATGGGTACAGAAGCCCGGTTGATCGAAGCAGAAGTGGCATTGAGAACGGGCGATGCCGTGACATTCATGAACAAGCTGAATCAGTTGCGGGCCAACTTCAACACGTTCAAGCAGCCATCCGATCCATGCTCTGCGACAACGCAGGTTTCCGGTTGCCCGACTGTTCCAACCGGTGGCTCGCTGCCCGCCCTCGTCGATCCGGTCACTCAGACTGGTCGCGAGGATCTTCTTTTTCGAGAGCGCGCATTCTGGCTGTGGAGCACGGGACATCGCCTCGCCGATCTGCGCAGACTCGTGCGTCCGGTGAGCGAAGGAGGCTTTGGCCGCGCCGAGAACAGCGTTTTCCCAAATGGGCCTTACTATAAGGGCGGCTTCTACGGGACCGACAAGTTCCTGATCATTCCACTGGCGGAACAGAACAATCCGCAGTTTCACGGCTGCCTCGATCGGAATCCGTAGGACCCACACCATTCTCCTATCTCTAGGATGCAACTAATGAAGAAACTTTGTCTTCTTGCTGTAGCCGCGGTTCTTGTAGCGTGCAACAACGACAAAATGACCGAGGTGCTCAACGTCTCCCAATTCTACGCCGTCAGAGTGGACCCGCAGGCGATCACTTTGGCCCAAGGCGGTACGCAGACCTTGACAGTCACGGCCTTCGATGCCAGCTGCCCCGCGCCAGGCTGCAACCCTCTAGCTCCAGGGAATCCGATCAGTGTGAATGGAGTCGCCACATTCCGCTCGACGGATACGACCGTAGCCAGGGTTGATCCGAATGGAGTAATAACCGCGCAAGCCAAAGCGGGAACCGCCAACATTATCGGCGCACTTCAGAACATTCCGGGCGCTACCAGCGTTCCGTCGGTAACGCTCGCGGACACAACTCCGGTTACCGTTCTCGCTGCGGGTGCGACGCCGCCGGCCGTTGCCAATATGACTCTGACGTCTTCGCGCTCGACCGCCGGCGCGGGGTCTACCGATACTCTGACGATTACCTACACGGACGCCGGAGGAGCGACGGTCGCGACTCAACGTGCTGCTACCAATGCCAGCGGAATCGGTCGGCCTGCCTTCTTCTCCAGCGATCCGTCCGTGGCGACGGTTGGCGCAACCGGAATCGTCACCGGCGTCAAACCCGGAACAGCAACGATCTCGGCTAGCAACACGGTTGGTGGCGTAACGAAAACCGCGACATTTCCGATCACGATTACTGACCCGGTCACCGCCACCATCTCGATCACCACTGCAACGTCGGGGACCGGTATCATCTTCTTCCCGGACTCGATCACCGTCTCGGCTACCGAGGCTGTTGCGGAAGGCAGACCCAACACCACCACACCAGGCGCTGTCGTTACGTGGGCAGTAGTGGGAACGACGCTTTTCCCGAACACGTTTACTACGACGACCACGCCGAACAGCACCGATTGCTTCAACGTCACGTTCGCCAATCCCACGGCGGCGGGCGCCGCGCCGACAGCGCCGTCGGGCTCCACGGTGCCGGCTGGGAATTCGGGCAACATCGGAACCGGCGCCGCAGGCAGCACGAATCCGCCATTGTGCAGTGTCCCTGGCGGGAATCCCCCACCCGCGTTTGGCAAGGATGCTCAGTCCAGACTCTTCACTACGCCGGGCACATACACGTTCACCAGCACCACCAACGGAGCTAAGGGCACGCTGATAGTGAAATAGCGTGCGGTTGCATTAGGCAGCGGGAGGTCGAGTGAGAGGCGCACTTCGAGTCTGGGTTCAAATCACGCTCGCAGTGTGCCTCGCCTCCGCTGCGCGCGCCCAGTCGGTGTTTCTTGGCAATGTTGTCGCTGACGGCGATCCCTCTCCTCCGCTCTCCGGGGCTGAGATCACTATCCCCGCGCTCAATCTCGGAGCGCGCACAGATTCGCTCGGGAGATTCTTCTTCAAGGACATTCCGAAAGGCGTCTTCCGCGTAATCATCCGCAGGGTTGGCTACAACCCGATCGCCATCAACGCTCGCT
>DASWCI010000436.1:0-13894 GCA_036390195.1 Gemmatimonadaceae bacterium | reverse complement strand
GCGTCAGCAGCGGAAAGTCCGTGCTCGCGCTGAAGATCCTCGCGCAAGCGACGCGTTCCCACCGGAAGGTCACGGGTGAGAATCGGAACGCCGTCGTCCAGAATGTTGATGTTGGTGACTTCGTGGCCGATGTTCACCAGCCCGACGGCACCGCTCATTGCCGACGGATAGTTCACCTCGAACGCGTTGTGTAACGCGAAGGCGTCCACGTCCATACCCATCGGCGTGATGCCCGCTTCGGCAAGGATTCGGAGCTTCGCTTCGACTAGGTCTCGCTTGGCGGCTACGAGCAGAACGCTCATCTCATCCCTGCCGGTGCTGCCGTTTTCGTCGAGGATCTGGAAATCGAGCTCGACCGAGTCGACGTCCGGAACGTGCTGCTCGGCTTCCCAGCGCATCAGCTCGCGGGCCTGCTGTTCCTTGACTCGCTCCGTCTTGATACGCTTGATGATCACATCACGGCCACCGACGGCGGCTACGACCGCCTTGGTGTTCCCGTCGACGGCCTCAATAGATGTGCGAATGACGTCCGAGACGAGGTGCGGATCCATGACTTCGCCTTCCACGATGGCGTCATCGGGTAGCGGAGTGATCGCAACCTTGACAAGTTCTGGCGTAGACTTCGAGTGATCGACAACAGCGACCTTCACGAGGCCGGATCCGATGTCGAGCCCTACGGTAGTCTTCTTCCGGCCAAATAACCCCATCGCGGCCCTTAGATGAAAAAGAAAGCGGGTTTTACTCGGGCGCTCGCCACATCGTTATGCTCTAGAGGCGTGACAACCTAAGAACCCTGTTTGCTTGCATTTACATGGAGACCAACCGAGTGGCACTGCTGCCTCCTTTGGTCCGTCACCAGTCGTTCGAACTAAGACACGATTCAATTGGCGGGAAAGTAACGATGGGCTACCATGCGCTCAGAAAAGCTCCGACCACCATCTTTCCGAGACTCGGTCGACTGTTATCGAACCATCGAGCGCCGTTTTCACTCTGACGAGAGCGCCGATTCGCCTTCCGACTTCGGAGCGGACAGAGGTCTCACCAGCGTCTGCAACAATCCAGCAAAGGTCGGGATCGAAGCGCGTCACGTACACGGTCACCGCCACACCGAGTCCGACAACCGGTGAGGATCTCGTCTGCGCGATTTCGGTCGTATCGGGTTCGCGGACATTCCAATCGCCGATGATCGTCTCGATCGCTGACTCCGCCGCCGCGAGCGCGAGTTGGCGCTCCGCGACAGCAGCGCCGACGCGAGTTTCCTCCATCGTTGCGAAGAAGACACCTGCCACCAGGGCCGCGATCAACGTCAGGGCGAGTAGCGCCGCGGCCAGCGCGAATCCCCGCCGGGATGCGTGTGTCATGGCGTTCGATTGCGGACCGCAATCGCGACCGTCCCGGAATCAGCCGGCGTCCAGCCGCGACCTTCTATCAAGAGCCTTTGCCTACTCCCGGCGCGCGCTGTGACGTTGACTCGGGCGAGTGAAAGCGGGGAAGAGCTTGCGTCGAGACGCGAACCGTGCGCGTCGAAGTACTCGAAGAGAAGCCCGGACAGATGCGGGTTGGCGCTGTATCCACCGTACGGTCCGCTAAGCGGCTGTACCGCCCCGCACACTGACGCTCCCAGAGCATTGCACCGGCGGTAACCGAGATACCATCCGCCGTCGGAGGCGCGATATAGGCTGTACCTGCCGCGTCGGATAAAGCGCACCGGCGCGCCCGGTATGACATGACCGCTCAAAGGATCCGCGAGGGTAAGCACGAATCCGTTGCCAGTCGTGGGACCCCCGCCGGACGTGAAGCCAATCCTCGGCTGACAGTTCGTGCCGAGTAACACCGAGCTGAATCTTGCGATCCGGTGTCGCTCCCACTCGGCGCCGATGCCAATTGAGTCCCGATGGAACAATGCGAGGTCACCCGTGTCGGGTTGTGTAAGGAGCGAGGTCAGCGTATTTCCGCGCGGCGAAAATGCTTCCGGGAGGCGCACTTCCATCGCGTCCGGGCTTTCACAGACCACGGAGCTGCCAATGTTAGCGAACATCTCGATTGCGGAGTCGGCGAGAAGTCGAACTGTATCCGCGATGGACATTCCTCGAATGTCGATCGCTAACACCTCGATTGCATCGCGCACACCTTCCCGCGCATACAACATCTCACTCGCGCCCCGATAGAACCGCTGCTGCCGGACCAGCGTAATTGCGACAGCGGCTCCGATGATGCCCAGGAGCGCAAACACCACGACGAGCTCGATCAGTGTGAATCCAGAAGAGTTCTTACGCCTTTTGCCGCGCGCCAGAATCGGAATGTCAGGCTCTACGGACACGGAAGAATCGCACGATAGAAATCGGTGCGCTGCCCGTTCCACGTGACGTAGCTCACGGACCCGACAACGCTGACGCGAGAAGGATCCGGAAAAGAGACAGACCAGTTCGATTCCACCTGTTGTAACGATTCCCGTCCGCTCGACGACGCGCGACACTCGGCACTGATGGTCTCGAGGCGGCTGGCAGCAATCCGTGCCGCCCGCTCGCGAAGCGCGTTCGCATTCAGCTGGCGGCCGATCACAGCACTCGTGCTCGCCAGCGCCAAGCCTCCAAGCGTAAAGAGCAGCACTGCCACAATCGTCTCGATCAGAGTATACCCGCCCACCGCAAGCGCTCGGCGCATGGCAGGACGATGCACCGGCCAACCGGATTGGTGTCATTAGTGCTCCGCGCGGGACATCAAAGCCGCGCGCACCGCAAAAAAGAAACGGGGGAGTGACCGAAGCCACTCCCCCGTTTTCCCTTTCGACTCAATTAGATGCAGGTGATCACACCATTGGTCATGTCGCAAACCTTCGCAGACTGCGTGTGCGTGGCGGTTGCGCTCCATGAAGGCGGCGGGCCGGCAACGTTGGTCACGACAACCGTGACGTTCTGCGACGGGCTAAAGCCCTGAAGAGGAGCCGCGGAGGTCGCGGTTCCACCGAAGTACGCACCACCGTTGTCGGCAGCGTACTGCTCTTCGTAGGTCGCCATGTTGCGAAGGTCAGACTTCATCGCGGCGACGTATGCCTTGTCCTTGGTGTTCGCGAACTTCGGAATCGCAATCGCGGCAAGAATGCCGATGATGACGACGACGATCAGAAGCTCAATAAGGGTAAAACCCTTTTTGTTGCTCATTTGTGTCTCCTGAAGCGTTGGCAAGCGGGGGTGAAATGCAGCTGCATTCACCTAGAATAAAGACGCCTCACAGAGAGGCAGGCCACACCAAAGCATGCCAGGTGCCGAAATCATCCCCTTGCGTAAGTCTTTGCAGCAATTGGAGTTACAAATTAGACCCGTCGAAACAACCCCAGAATTTGACTGCTAATTGCGAGCCACCGCGCAACTCGCGGCCATTTCAGGTAGGAAGACCGTACCGCGAGAGCTTGCGATAAAGCGTCGAGGGGTCGATACCGAGCACTTCGGCGGTGCGGGGCTTATTTCCGCCTTCGTTCTCCAACACCCACATGATGTACGCACGCTCGATCGTGTCGAGGGTGGGGTTCGTCTGGACGGCGTCGCTAACGAGCGGATCAGACCTGGGTTCGACAACTCGCTCCGGCAGGGCGGAGAGTGGGATCGTGTCCCCCTTGGCGAGGATGACCGCGCGCTCGAGGGCGTTTTCCAGCTCGCGGACATTCCCAGGCCACGAATATCGCTGCATCGCTTCCAACGTTTCCGGCGCCAACGTCCTGGGACCCTCGTTTCTCGCTTCCCCGGCGCGTTTCAGGAAGGCGTCGGAAAGCAGCGGGATGTCACCGGGGCGATTCCTGAGCGGCGGCAACACTATTGAAATCACGTTCAGGCGGTAGTAAAGATCGCTACGGAAGGTGCCGCGCTTGATCTCATCCTCAAGATCACGGTTCGTCGCAGCGATCACCCTCGCATGTACCGGCTTCGCTTCCGTCGCTCCGACAGGAATCACTTCGCGCTGCTGGAGCACGCGGAGAAGCTTCACCTGCGTCGCCGGAGTCGTCTCCCCGATCTCGTCGAGAAAAAAGGTTCCTTCGCCCGCCGCCGAGAAGAGTCCTTCCTTGTCGCGCGACGCGCCGGTGAACGATCCTTTGACGTGGCCGAACAGCTCGCTCTCGAGCAGACTCTCCGGCAACGCTCCGCAGTTGATGGAGAGAAACGGCTTTCCCACCCGCGCCGAGAGCTCGTGGATGTAACGGGCGACGACCTCCTTCCCGGTACCTGATTCTCCCTGCAGCAGAACCGTCGAATCCGTTCCCGCCACCGACTCGGCGACATGAAGCGCCTCGAGCCATGTCTTACTCGCCCCAACCGGACGACCCGAGCGATCTCGTCGCTTCACCTCCGCCTTGAGCGTTTTGTTCTCATGACGCAGGTGGCGATGCTCGGCGGCGCGGCGAACTATCGTCACCAGCTCTTCGTTTTTGAACGGCTTCTGGATGTAGTAGAACGCGCCGTTGTTCACGGCGCCGATTGCGGACTGTAGACTGGCCTGCGCCGTCATGAGAATCACGACCGCCTCTGGATCGTGCGCGCGAACTGACGCGAGAATATCGAGTCCCGTTACGTCGGGCATTCTGACGTCGGTGATTATGAGATCAGGTTTCAGCGCCGCTATCTGCTCGAGACCCTTCTTGCCGCCGAGCGCAGTATAGGGAATGAACCCTTCGCTCTTCAGCAGAATTCGAATGGTGTCGAGGATGCCCATCTCGTCATCGATGACGAGCACGGTGGGAGCCGCGGTCGCGACCGTAGTCACTTTTGACTCCTGCCTACGGCTCTCGGCGTCTTCTTAGCGACGTCGGTTCCCAGCCTCGGGAGAATGACGGTGAACTTGGTTCCGTCACCCGGCCTCTTACCGTTGCTGTCGACGAGAATGAACCCATGGTGCGCTTCCACTGCGCGGTGCACGATCGAGAGTCCTAGGCCGGTGCCGCCAGCTTTGGTGGTGACGAACGGCTCGAACAGCCGCTCCTTGATCGAGTCGGCGATCCCCCGTCCCTGATCTGTCACCTGCAACATTATCGCACCGCGTGTGAAGCGTTCGGCCTGTGCCGGCAGCTGATGGTACGCGAGCTCGGCAGCTTCGATTCTGACTTCGCCGCCTGGGGGAGAGGCCTGCACTGCATTGAGGAGGAGATTGAAGATCGCGCGATGGAGCAGATCATCATCGCCAACGACGACCAGCGTTGTTGAAGGAAACAGCTCGCGAATCGTCACGTTTTCTGGCTTATCGGGGTGTGCGCCAACGAGCGCGGCGGCATGATGAGCAATTTCCACCAAATCGACCCTGCGCACGCTGGTAACTCCTGTTCTGGCAAAGTCGAGAAATTCTGAGAGCAGCCGCGACAATCTGTCCGACTCGCGCTGAACGAGCTTCGTCAGCGTTCGGGTGTCATCATCGGACCCTGGCACTTTGGCGAGCAGTTCCGCCGCGCTTCTGATCGACGCCAGCGGATTTTTTATCTCGTGCGCCAGCGACGCGCTCAATTCTGCTACGGCTTCCAGCCGTTCGGCGCGGGTATGCAACCTTTCGATGTCAGCTTCGCGTAAGCGGAACGCGGCCAGCTCGGCCGCCATTTCCTCCCTTCCGGCGTGCGCTTCGCGCAGTCGCGCACCGATGTAACCGCAACCCAGAGCGACCGCTCCGAAAATTCCCAGCTGAACCAGCACTGGCAAATCGAACGCTGTCGCCGTGTCGACGATTGTCACCGCGAAATAGAGCACGTCGCCGAGCATGGCAATCAAGAGCACCCCTGCGGGCGGGAGAACCAATGCGCTCACAGCAATCACCAGGATGTAAAGCGGTGCGAGCTGCGATGGGGTGCCGGTCTGAGTGAGGTGCACGACTGCGGTGACGAGGAACAGATCGAAGATCATCTGCACGTAGAAAAAGCTGTCGCCCAGGACGGCGGGACTGCGCGCGCTGTAAAGCATCGACGCGCCTGTGAAGAAAAGAGTCGAGATGAAGGCGAGCGTTGCTACCAGTGTCGCGCTGCTGTCGGCGCGGCGCCAGACAACGATAGCCGCAACGAAGATCGCCGTCGCCAGCGATAAGCGGCCGAGATAGAGGACTCGAAGAACCCTCTCTCGCCCCCCGCCATTGGAGGCGGGGAGCGTTAGGGCGGATCGGGGAACCGCGGGAGTTATGGGAACGGCCGGTAGCAAGGATTCCATATTGCGGGGGTTTGGCACTGCCGTCAATTAGACGCTCCGCCCGGCACCTAAGTCTCTACTACTATATAGATTACAAGATATGGTCCTTGGACTTGTTGCTCCGGAGGCCGCCGACCCTCCCTCAATGACCGTCGCGGCGAGCAGCATGATTGCCGTACTTGGACTGGTCGCGATCAACGGGTTTTTCGTTGCCGCCGAGTTCTCTTTAGTCGCAGCCCGGCGCAGCAAGCTCGACGAGATGATCGCGCACGGCGATCGCGGAGCGCGGACCGTCCAAACCGCACTTCAGCATCTCGACCGCTACATCGCTGGTACCCAGCTGGGCATCACCATCGCATCGCTGGCACTGGGTTGGATCGGTGAGCCGGTCCTTGCCCATCTCTTCGACCAGCTCTTTCGGACGCTCGGACTCAACCCTTCCCCGACGGCGACGCACGTCGCGGCAGTCCCGGTCGCGTTCTTTTTGCTGACCTTCTTTCATATCGTGCTCGGTGAGCTGGCGCCAAAATCCATCGCGCTCACGAGCCCGGAAAAAACCGCCAAGGCGGTTGCTCGCCCGCTCATGGTTTTTTCCCGCTTCATGTCGCCCTTTATTTGGATGTTCAACGGCGCCGCGAATGCGCTGCTGCGGATAGTCGGCGTCGAGCCGGCGAGCGATCAGGAAGGCCACAGCCCTGACGAGATCCGATTTCTGGTGATGCAGGCGCACGCCCGGGGAACGCTCGACGAGTCGGACCGGGCAATGCTCGCTGGGGTCCTCGACTTTCACGAGAAAAAAGCCCGGGATGTCATGCGGCCGCGAACCGACGTCGTCGCACTCGATGTCGAAGCCACCGAGCAGGAGGTGTGGGAGATTCTCCGACGCGAGCGGTACTCCCGGTACCCGGTGTATCGCGAATCGCTCGACGATGTGATCGGTGTCTTTCTGGCAAAGGATCTATGGCTGCATTCCGGCGATGCGCCATTCAATCTCGCCGATTTCGTGCGCGAGCCAATGTACGTGCCTGACAGTCGCCCCGCGGAGCGAGTCCTTGACGATTTGAGGAAGACGAGGGCTCACATGGCCGTGGTGCTCGACGAATACGGCGGCACAGCCGGGATCGTCACAATGGAGGATCTGGTCGAGGAAGTAATTGGGGACATCGCCGACGAATACGACTTCGCCTCGCGCGAATCGATTGTGACCGATGGTGTGTTGGAGCTCGCGGGATCCCTGTCGTTAATAGATGTCCGTTCCGACTACCGCATCCAGATTCCCGAAGGCGACTGGACCACTCTCGGCGGGTACGCCTTCGCCAAGCTCGGACGCCTGCCACGCATGGGCGATCGCATTCCGATTCCGGGCGGAGAAATGGAAGTCGTAGCGATGGATGGACGCCGGATCGCTGCTCTCAGAATTCACCGCGCCAGCGTCCGACAGCCGGCGGCGGTTCCCCAGCCTGCCTAGAGCTTTCGGCGAAACACTCCGCAGGCGCCGACGACGATCGAATCTCTCGATCGAGCGCTTCGCGCAACATTGCACGGAAGCAGTGAGGTTTTCGCCAGCCAGTTGGCTCGGCGGCGCGCCCCCACGTCCGAGACGAAACGGTCGACGAGCGTGGCGCGCGACGGGTCGAACGCAGACAATGCCGCCGCCGTTTTAATCGCGAGCTCACTCTCACGGGCCCGCATGTAGAGCAGCGGAAGATGCGCGGCGACAGCGATGTCAGCGGTCGGCACCGGGCGGTCGATCTTCTCGGAGCGGTTCCATACTGCTTCGGTGTACTTGGCCTCCAGGTAGTCCGCGTACAGCTTTGCGGCCGCGCCACTCTTACCGGAGAATTCGAGACGCTTCCCCATCGACAGGTATATCTCTGGCGCGCCGACATACCCGAGCCTTAATGAGCTCTGTAGCATGGTGAGCGCAGAATCGGCTTGTCCCGCCCCCAGAAATGCTTTCGCCAATCGATAACGAGGCTCGCCCAGCTGCGGATCGGTTTTCACGGCGTCGCTCAGCACGACGAGCGCACGCTCATAGTCGTGAGCTCCGGCGTAAAGGCTGGCGAGAGACAGCCTCTGCTCGATGCGTCGGGGACTGAGGTCGATTGCCTTGTGGAAGGCATCGATCGCCTGCTGTTGGTAAGACGGCGATTGGTAATATTGCGCCGCCTCCACCAAGAGACCGCCCTCATGATGGTAGAGTCGGTCGTTCAGCGTGTCGCGGTGTATCTCGCGAGCGAAAGCAGCGAAGGTTTCCGCAAATGCGCGGTCGAGAATTCTGCGCCGCCCGGGATCGGCTCCCAGATAGCTCAGTCGCGCACGCAACGAACCCATGAATTGCGCCATCACCATTGGGGTATGCACTGTCTGCCGCGCCGATGTTCTCGATAGCAGATCGAACTCAGAAAGGGTCTGGCCGACGGACTCGCCGGGCGAATCGATCCTTGCCAGTGCGCGGTTCGCGCGCAACGGCGTATAGGCTTCGCCGTAGAGCACTGCGGCGAGAACGAGAATCGACGCCAGCGCGAGCACCGGCTTGGAGGCTGGCTCCTCGGCGTCGCGGCCCGTAGTCTCGAGGACCACCGAACCCACAGTACCTCGCGATGCAATCAGCGCAGCCATCAAGATCCAGAGCATCGTCGAACTGAGATCGACGAACCAGAAAAAGAGATAAGTGGCGTAGGCGACCTGAAGGCCAGCCAGAACTGCAACCGCACTGGCTGAAAGTCTTCCGGCGCGAAAAGCACGCACGAGGGTCATCCCTATTGCAAACCAGATCGCGAGAAATGCGATTGCGCCGACCAAACCGGTGGTGGCGAGCATCTCGAGGAATTGGTTGTGCGTGCGATCGTAGATGTCGGTGTCGATTTTGTAGATGCCCGGATCGAAGTGCGCACTCCACACCAGATTGTGGTTTTCCAATCCGTAGCCGAGAAGCGGACGATCCCGGAATCCCTCGATTGCGGCGCGCCACTGCATCGTGCGCGACTCGTCTGAGCCAGCTGGATTCGTCGATGCCAGGCGTTGCAGGACGGTGGGAACGTGTTGTGTTGCCGCGCTCGTCGGAAACGCTCTTATTCCGATCGAGATTGCGATGATGAGGACGGCCAGCGTCGCAGCCACCAACGGCGCGATCCATTTTTTTCGCGACTGCACGCTCAGAGTTGCGAATGTGACTCCGCCCACGATCGCGCCCAGCAAGAGACCGACTACCGTACTCCTGTTTTCCGCATACACGAGAGCCAGCAGATTGACCCCCGCGGCCGAGAGATACAGCAAACGGTAGCGGACGCCCGACGTTGCGAGATATCCCGCGATAGCGATGTTCATCAGCAAGTAGGCGGCAAGAAGGCCTGAATTGCCGAACGTCGATTCGCTCGGGCCTATTACGCTGTCAGAGACGGCCGCCGCAGAAACGACATCTGAGTGCTGTCCAATCGCCCTCACGCTGACGAAAAGGCTCACCGCCAGTGCCACGTTGAGAATCCAGCCCCAGTTCTCATCGCGAAGGGTTCTCAGAAGTAGGAAGAAGAAGACGAGATGGAGCCAGGCCCACACACCGCCCATCCGCTCGAAATCTCCAAAAAAGCTGTGAGTACTCGCGGGCGAGAAAAACGCCGACAGTGTCGCGGAAGCGATAAAGATCACCAGTGACCAGAAGATGGGCTCGTCGTGAAGATCGAGCTTGTTCCGACCGAAGCAGAGCGCAAGCACGAGCGTGGTAATTCCGAGCTCGACGACGACGCGGAAGAAGAGGTTCCGCGGGACAACGTACGGGAAGAAAAAGCCCGAGCCGACGATCACCGGAACCAGTAGCGATGCCAAGAGCATCGCTATGATCGCTGTGCGCCATGAAAGTTCGGGTAACTGAGCCCTCGAGAGCCGCACCTATCAGCCCGCCCTTTCGGTAAGCCGCATCAACACTTCCGGCGAAATCTCGTGGCCGCCCTCGAATCTCATCGTAGCGTACGGACTTCGAGATCCAGGACTACGTGGACTGTCTCGATCTGCTTCACGATCGCGATCCTCAGATGTCATCCAGCTGGCCCCGAGCGGCGTATTGGGAGTCTGCAAGTGAAGCTCGATGCTGGAACCAGTTACCGGCTCAGGGCCGGAATACTACGTGCTAGCTTCTGAATCTACCGCGAGGGAACCGTGTCCCGCACCGTATCGCGAACCGGTTCGCTATTCTGCTTCATTCGCTGACTGCTTTCTCGTGACGCTGAATCGCGTTTCGCGCGCTCGTTCGCCGAATCGCGCTGTGTTTGCATCTGGGCTTCGCGTTCTGAACCTGCGTTTCCCATTTGAAGGTTGACGTCCGCACCGCTCTGCTCCGCGGTATCGGATTGCATGTAATTGCTCTCTGCCTGCGCGCGGGCGACGCGTGCTTCCGCGCGTGCGCGGAGAATGCGGGAACGATACCGCTGCACAAATTGGAAGTTCTCGGCTGGAACCGGGGCGGCGCTTGTCGACTTGCCGGTCTCTGCGGCCTCCGTTGCCTGCGCCAGCGCGACGGTTTCGAGAACGAAATCTCTCACCAACAGACCCGCGCTCTCGATCGCTCGGCGTGCGCGTGGACTCGATTCCAGGCGTGCCACGGCGCGGTCAATTGCACTTCCACCGCCAGCGGATGCAGAGCGCAAGGCGGAGCGCGGCAGAGCATCGAGATTGTTCTGTGCCTGCTCCCACTGCGTGTAATTGGCGTCGGTGAGTCGATAATCCACCGGGGTCGCCAGCGCTTCTCGAGCTTCCGGGGATGAATTGTCGAATATGAGCGATGCCGCCATCGGGCCTGACGGCGCTTCGTTGCCTCTCTTGCAACTTTGGCCCGCGACTAGTGCCGCCAGAATCGCGAACTCCAGTGATCGAGTTACAGATAATCGAGCCATCCGTGCGCCTCCTCGCTTCACAATTCAGCGAATCGCAGGCCAGGCGAATAGTATTAGTCGGCCCCTTTTCCCAACGGTGAGGCCTCTTGCACGATGAATAGAACCGCTTGCAGCATCGCTCTCACGGCCTTCCTCCTCCCGGCGTCCGACTTAGCCGCTCAGCCCAAGCCAATTGACTGGCGTACCTTCACGGCCGAGACCCAGTCGATTCTTGCCAACTACCTGCGCATCAACACGACCAACCCTCCTGGCAACGAGATTCTCGCTGCGAGGTTTTTGAAAGCAATTCTCGATCGCGAGGGAATCGAAGCCCGGATACTGGACACTACGGAGCTCGGTCCGAATCGCGCCAATCTGTATGCTCGGCTGCGCGGAAATGGCAGCAAGAAAGCGATTGCGCTCGTCCATCACATGGATGTGGTACCAGCGGTGGCCTCCTATTGGACAGTCGACCCGTTTTCCGGCGTCGTGAAGGACGGCTATCTCTGGGGGCGCGGAGCGCTAGACATGAAGGGCGACGGCATCATGCATCTGATGTCGATGATCGCCATCAAGCGCTCAGGCGTTCCGCTTGCTCGCGACATCGTGTTTATCGGGAATGCGGACGAGGAGCTTGGGTCTACTGGCGCCCAGGTCTTCGTGGACCGCCATGCCGATCTGCTGCGAGACGTCGAGTATCTCGTCACGGAGGGCAGCGACAACTACCTCGACGCAAACGGTAATGTCGTTTACTTCAGCGTCGGGGTCGCCGAGAAGCGAGCCTTCTGGCAACACGTATCGGTGAAGGGAACGCCATCGCACGGGTCGAAGCCGACCAAACAGAATCCGGTTCCTCGTCTGATAGCTGCGCTATACAAGATTGCGCAGTACGAGACTCCACTTCACGTCACGCCGGGTGTCGACAAGTTCTTTCGGGACATATCGCGAACCTACCCCGAGCCGCGCCGCAGCTGGCTTTCCAACATGTCGGCGGCACTCAGGAATCCTGAGGCTCGAGAGTGGATTTTGAACGACGTCTACTGGAACGCGATTTTGCGCAACACGATTTCGCTCACCGGCCTCACCGGCTCCAACAAGACAAACGTCATTCCGCCCGAAGCTTCAGCGGAAATCGATATCAGACTTCTACCAGATCAGGATCCAGACTCCGTGCTTGCATTGCTGAAGCGGATCGTCGCCGACACCGCCGTGCATTTCACGCCGCTGTTGACGCCGAAACCGCCGTTGGAGAGCCCCACGAACACGGTGTTATTCAGCGCAGTGGAGAGGGCAGTTCGCGAGCGCGAGCCGAAGGCATTTGTCACGACGCCGATGGAAACCGGTGCGACTGACCGTCCGATTTATCGTCGGCTCGGCATCATCACGTACGGTCTAAGCGGATTCAAGCTGTCGCAGGTGGAAATCCAGCGAGGTGTGCACGGCAACGACGAACGCGTGTCGCTGGACAACATCGCTTACGGAGTTCGCTTCTTTTACGACGTACTGCGCTACACGCAGTAGAGGGGAACGCGGTGGAGCGTCAGCTCTTGTGCCGAAACGTGATGCGTCCTCTCGTCAGGTCGTAAGGTGACACCTCGAGAGTCACGCGATCTCCGGCGAGAACGCGAATGCGAAATCTCCGCATCTTTCCCGCAATTGTCGCGTGTACATCATGGCCGTTATTCACCTGCACGCGGAACGTCGCATCTGGGAGCACTTCTGTAACAGTTCCTTCCAATTCGATTGCTTCTTCTTTTGCCATATGCCTCCTTTGAGGTTTTTGGTACTCCGTGAAAAAAGGGGCCGCCCCGGAGTTTGTCCAGAGCGGCCCCTGTCTTATGCAGCTTTCAGCAAGCTGGGCCTTAGGCGCCGAGCTTGGTGACGTTCTCGGCCGCCGGGCCCTTCTGACCCTGCACGACGTCGAACTCGACGCGCTCGCCCTCAGCCAGCGACTTGAAGCCGCTGCCATTGATGGCGGAGTGGTGAACGAAGCAATCCTTCTGTCCGTTCTCGGGGGTGATGAAGCCAAAGCCCTTGGCGTCGTTGAACCACTTCACTTTGCCGGTGGTACGCATGTTCGGTACATCCTCATTCAATTGTGTCGGAGTGCCGTGTTTGCGGTACCTGTCCGACTACTGTTTGTTCGCGGCCGAAGTGGCCGCTTGTGCTGGCCAGAAAACCAAAAAAGACCTGGCAAATTATCCAGGTCCCCTCTAAGGCAAAACTGGCCGATCGCGCAAACGTTGCGCTTGTGGGCAGAATCTAATCAATCAAGGCTTTGGGGTCAATAAAGCTACGCCACCCGTCAGAGCTTTCCCCTCAGTAAAGCCCCTGGTCAGCGCTTTTCGCTCAGTCAAGATGCAGCACTTTCCGCGTCTACATCGACCGGCATGGTGTAGCGATCCACTGCCTCACCGTATGCCTCCACCACCGGAGCTGGCGCGGGTACTTTCGCGCCGATCATCATTGATTTCATCATGAGCGCATTGGCGACCGCTTTGCCTTTGTAGTGGTTGTTGGTGACGACGTACACTTCGTTCGTTGCTGGATCCGCGGCGATTTGCTTCGCCCTTTCGACCCACGGCTCCAGCTCGTCCGCGCGGTACAAATAATTGTAGCGCTCCTCGACGCCGGCCTTCTCACGGAACCACTCCTTGTAATTGCGACCGTGCACCCGAACGTAGCCCACTCTCGATGTCACATGCGCCGAGGGCCCAATTGAGTTGTGGTAGAGGGGCTGATCGATGTTGACGAATCCCACTCCCTCTTCCTCAAGCGTCGACAGAAACTCGGGAGCGAGCCATGACTTATGGCGCACCTCGACTACCAGCGGATACTGATTGAACGTCCGCACGACGTCGCCCAGCCACTCGC
>DASWCI010000435.1:0-11178 GCA_036390195.1 Gemmatimonadaceae bacterium | reverse complement strand
TGGGCGGGCGAGTACACCGTGGCCAAGATCGGACCCTACCCGGCTGTCGGTTATCCCACGGCCAATGAGAAGAGATAACTGCAACTGAAGACTACCCGCTTGGGGCTGTGGGCTTTACGGCTTGGGGCTGCGGCTGTCACTAAATGCGAATTGAGTTTTCCCCCGAAGCCCCCAGGCGCCCACCGAACCTAGCCGGTAGTCTTCTGTCAGAAACGCGGGTCGACACCGAACTGAAAATTTTTCTATCTTGCTTCAATGGACTGACCCGTCTCGCCGCGTGCTCGCGTGTCCCGCCCGACGACCGCCGGCCGCGTCGGCCCGGCTCCGACCCCGATCTTCTCGATCGCGAGCGCGATCTCGTCGAGATCAGCGGCTGTGAGAGTCAGCGCCCCCGCATCGATCCATCCATCTACTTGCGCCGCTGATCTCGCGCCGACGATCGCGCCCGTGACGCCCAGCCACGCCAGTGTCCATGCGACTGCAACGGACGATACAGCCGTGTTGTGTCGCTTGGCGATCGGCTTGAGCGCATCCCGCAGCGCGATGTTCTTCTCGAGACGCGGTGTCTGGAAATTGAGCGCGGTTTTGCGCCAGTCGTCGTCCGCCATCTCCTTCACTCGCTGGGTCGAGAAGGACTCTGTGAGAATTCCGTTCTGCATCGGGCTGTAGACTATCACGCCAGTGCGGTTCGCATTACACCACGGAATCTCGGCTGCTGCCTCCTCGCGTCGAATCATGGAGAATGGCGGCTGCAGCGAATCAACGTGATGAAACGGCTCGATCTTCTTCAGCAGTGAGAGGTCGAAGTTGGAGACGCCCATCGCGCGAACTTTCGCTTCCTGCTGCAGCTGCTCCATGACGCGCCACGACACGTCGGGAGGCGTGCCGGTCACATCATCGGGCCGGTGGAATTGATACAGATCGATTTGCTCGACACCGAGTCGGCGCAACGATGCCTCGCATTCCCGGCGAATCGACTCCGGGCTCAGAATGCGCTTGGCATCTTCCATCGGATCGTTCGGATCCCACACCAGTCCGCACTTGGTGAAGATGTACGGTCGATCCGCGCCTTTGCGCTGCTTGAGCAGACGGCCGACAATCTCCTCCGAGTGGCCGAGTCCGTAAACCGCGGCGGTGTCGATCCAGTTGACTCCCAGGTCGAGGGCGTGATTCATCGCGGCGATGGATTCGTTGTCGTCCTGCGGACCCCAGCCGAACGCCCAGCCGCCGCCCCCGACTGCCCACGCGCCGAATCCGACGCGCGTGATGTTCAGGTCAGTGGTGCCGAGCTGCCGAGTGGGAAGTGTGGTGCGCATGATGGAGCTCCTTCGCGTCGATCTGTCGCCGAAATCTAGCATTGACAGGCGAAGTACGTTTCCTGTGAGGGGAGGACATCATGCTCAAAACAGAGACGACGTGGCCGCGGCTGACACTCGACGAGTGGGCGCCGACCCAAACGACCTTACATCGGTGGACGCAGATGGTCGGCAAGACCCGACTCGCGCTGGCGCCGATGCAAAACCACTGGTGGCAAGTCGTTTTGTACGTCACCGACCGCGGCCTGACCACATCGCCCATACCATATGCTGATGGGCGAACCTTCGACGTCAGCTTCGACTTCACCAACCACAAGCTGATCGCGCGCACCAGCGATGGAGATCATCGGACGCTGCCACTGGTCGCGCAGTCAGTCGCCGATTTCTACCGGGAGTACATGTCCATGCTCCGCTCGCTCGCCATCGAGGTGAAGATCATGCCGATTCCCGTCGAGATGGCGGATACGATGCGGTTCGCCGAGGATCACACCCATGCCTCGTACGACCCCGACGCGGCGCACCGTTGTTGGCAGATTCTCGTCCACACTGATCGCGTGCTCAAGGCGTTCCGGGGCCGATTCATCGGCAAATCGAGTCCATCGCATTTCTGGTGGGGCGGATTCGACATCGCATGCACTCGGTTTTCGGGACGTCGGGCACCGAAGCATCCGGGAGGAATTCCAAACTGCCCGGCCTACGTTAACGACGAAGCTTATTCACACGAATGCATCAGCGCGGGCTGGTGGCCGGGAATGGTGGGTGGCCCCGTCGCCGAGCCAGCGTTCTACGCCTACTCGTATCCCGAACCGCCGGGCTGCGATGTCGCGCCCATCCAGCCCAAAGCGGCTTACTATCATCCGGACATGCACGAATGGTTTCTGCCCTACGAGAGCGTCCGTTCAGCGGATGACCCTGAACGTGACCTGTTGGAGTTTTTGCAGAGCACCTACCAAGCGGCCGCGAATCTGGCGAAGTGGGACCGTGCATCACTCGAGCGGGCTCCTGATTGGACCCCTCCGCCATCCGCGGCACACGCTATGAACATCGTTGGCGTGTAGGAAGGCAAGGACAACTGAAGACTACTGCCCGAGAAATATGGAAATCCAGTTCCGTCACGACGTCGACGACGTGCTCAAAGAAGCAAGCCAGCAAAAGCGGCCGGTCCTTCTCGATTTCAGTGCCGCGCCAATGTGAAGTGGCTGTGCTCGGCTGGATGCCGAGGTGTGGCCTGACGAGCGCGTGGTGAGCTTCGTGAATGAGAGCTTCATTCCCGCTCGGGTGCACGTGAAGGACGATGCCGAGGCCTTCCGGCGATACGGCGATAGGTACAGCGCTCTGTGGACGCCGACGATTCTGGAGCTGGATTCAGACGGCGTCGAGCATCACCGCATCGAAGGTTTTCTCCCGAACGATGATTTCCTGGCGCAGCTGATGCTTGGTCGCGCGCGCATCGACTTCGAACAGGGAAAGTTTCCGGAAGCAGAAAAGCGGTTTCGCGAGGTCGTCGAAAAGTTCCCCAATACCGATGCTGGCCCCGAAGCCCTTTACTGGGCCGGCGTCTCTCGCTACAAGGCGACGCACGACAACACAGCGCTCAAGGAAACGGCGCAGGCGTTCAAGACCCGCTACCAGGATTCCAGCTGGGCAAAAAAGGCGTCCGTCTGGGCGTAGGTCCAAGGGCGCTAGTTTTCACCGCTAGCATGTGTCTTGCCCCCATGAATTTGCTGGCTCTTGATCGGCCGGCGACGACGCGACGTCCGAGACCAAGCTGCAGGAGACGGGCGCTGGAATCAGCAAAGTGGGGAGGATTGATCATGCCAGACCCTGAAACGATCGAAAAGGCGCGCGAGGATGCGCGGGAAGGGAAGTCACCCTCAACCCAGGCCGGTGAGTTCGTTCGGGAAGAAATGCATCACATTCGCGAAGGAAAACACGGTGCGCGATCGACGAAACAGGCAATCGCGATCGGACTCTCGAAAGCGCGGCGCGCCGGAGTGAGGCTACGCCCGCCGCGCAAACGCGCAGCATCGGAAAGAACGAGACGACAGGCGGCACGCGAGACAAGGAAGGCAGCCAGCGGCAGTCACCGAAAGGTGTCGCGAACTCGCGCAATCGCGGTACGTGGGGCGTTGAAGCGTGAGGGGCATTCGGCGGCGTCGCATCGCGCGCTCTCGAGGCAGGCTCACACGGCGGCGAGACGACGGCCCGCTTCCGCTCGCTCGGCTGCGGCGAGAAAAACGGCGCGGACGAGGGCGAGACACGGGCATTAGGCAATTCGCAGATTATCTGGCGAAGCTCATGCGAGCTTCGCCTTCCCCTCGGCTCCCGCCCCCTTTCCGCGTAGGGCTGTCACATGCAAACACACTCGCTCGATGTCGATGAACGGAATGTCCTGATTGACGCCGGAGGCGTCGCGCTCCACGGCGATCTGGCGGTTCCTCACGGTGCGCAGGGTCTCGTCATGTTCGCGCACGGCAGCGGAAGCAGCCGACACTCTTCTCGCAATCGCTACGTCGCCGAGGAGCTCCGTCACGGAAATCTTGGAACGCTCCTACTCGATCTGCTCACTCCCGCCGAGGAGCAGGTCGACATGCACACTCGGCATATCCGGTTCGACATCGGACTTCTGGCGGACCGATTGATCGGCGCCATGCGCTGGCTCGATACTCAGGATGACACGCGAGGATTAGGCGTGGGTCTGTTCGGGGCCAGCACCGGCGGCGGCGCGGCGCTGGTCGCTGCGGCGCGGAGACCTGACCGCGTCGACGCTGTCGTTTCTCGCGGCGGCCGTCCCGATCTCGCCGCAGAAGAATTACCGCACGTTCGAGCGCCGACATTGCTGATCGTCGGCGGTCGCGACTCGGTCGTGATCGATCTCAACCAACAGGCAATGAGGCAGATGAAAGCGCCGGTTCGCCTCGAGATCGTTCCCGGCGCGACGCACCTGTTCGAGGAACCAGGCACTCTCGAGCAGGTGGCGCACCTCGCCCGCGAGTGGTTCGTGCGCTATCTCTCACCTGACACCAATCCTCGGCCCGCCGGATGACGGCTACCGAGCATGACGATATCATAGAAGCGATTTCCCGTTTCCGTCCCCCCGTCCCCCCGTCCCCCGTCACCCGTCCCACGGAAGGAGCTGACCGATGAGAGCCCGAGACATCATGACCAGGAATCCCGAGTGTTGCCGCCGCGACGATACCGCGCGCGAAGCAGCGCGGGTGATGCGCGACCACGACTGTGGGGTCGTTCCGATCGTCGATGATGGTGGACGAGTCGTCGGCATTGTGACCGACCGTGATCTCGCCATCCGCGGAATCGCCGCCGGCAAGGACGCCAACACCAAGCTCAACGATCTTATGACGCCGGTGGCGGTGACTTGCGGGCAGGACGACGATCTGCGCGACGTCGAGCAGAAGATGGCTGAGCTTCAGGTGAGGCGGATTCCGATAGTCGATGCTGGCGGACGCTGCCTGGGAATCATTTCGCAGGCCGACATCGCCCGCGCCGCAGTCACCGACAAGACGGTCACCGACGAGGAGGTGGCGCTGGTGCTCGAGCAAATCTCGCAGCCGTCGAACCGGTCGCGTCCGCGCGAGACCGGCACCGGATTCACGGAGACTGGGGTTTCGCCGCAGTTCTAACTACGAGTGGTAAAGACGCTACAACTGATAACTGCGCTGCTGCCTGCTGCCCGCTAATCGCTATACGCTACGCGCTGAAGACCGCAGGACCGTTCTAAGTGGCAAAAAGGAGAAGAACTTTACATGTTCTTCTCCCAAGCCTCACTAAGATCTGTCCCATCGTCGGCAGCAATCAGCGCGCGGCAAACAGCGGGCAGCAGGCAGCAGCGTAGTTACATAGTTGCAGCATAGCTCGCGAGTTACGATGAAGCAGTATGATGCTGAGGCAACTCCCTCGCCGCTCGCGCGAGTAGCTCGCGAACCTCTTCATCCGACGTCTCGCTGAAATCGGCGTACCATATCCCGACCGCGCGAAACGGCTCGGGCGTGACGGCGCAGATGATTTCGTCGACTTCTTCCCTCATCGCGTCGCACGTGTCCTGCGGCGCGACGGGTACTGCCACGACGATCTTGCGCGCGCCTTCCTCGCGGAGCGCTTCGATGGCGGCGCGCATCGTCGATCCTGTCGCCAGGCCATCGTCGATGAGGATTACCGTGTGGCCTTTGACATCCGGCGCGGGTCGCCCATCGCGGTACAATCGTTCGCGTCTCTCGAGCTCGCGTTGCTCGGCCATCGTCACTCGCTCGATTGCGTCCGGGGGGACGCCGTACATCTGAACGAGCTGCCAATCAAGTATCCGCACCCCGCCGGTGGCGATCGCACCCATCGCCAGCTCTTCGTGGCCCGGGAAGCCAAGTTTTCGAACGAGGAAGACATCCAGCGGAGTATGGAGCGCGCGGGCAACCTCGTAGGCTACCGGCACGCCGCCTCGCGGCAGCGCCAGAATCAGTAGATCCGATTGATCGGCGTAACGGGATAATTTTTCGGCCAGACGCTGGCCGGCGTCGTACCGATCGAGGAAGTAGGGTCGCATTGGCTGGCTCCGGTGCTGCGTGTACAGGACAAATGATCCGCAGAGACCTTGCCAGCAGATGACAGCTTGTCGAGACCCAGCATATAGACCTGGAGGCCCAAGTCGGGGAGGGTGCGGGAGTAGCCCGCCACCAACTGCTCCTTGTAACGATCGAGGGAGAAGTTGAAGAAGCCCGACGGACGCAGATCCACGATCTGCATCTGTGCGTCGAGCATCAGCAGTTTTCCAAAGTGAAGCGTGCCACCCTTGTAGAACATGTAGGCGCCAGACGAGGTGTCGGGAGGAGTCAGCGGCGGCAGGGCGTCGACACTGCCGAACGTCTGAACCAGCTCGTCGCCATCAACTCTGATCGCCGTCGCGTGTCCTTCGATTGCGGGGGGCGGAAGGATGCGTACCGGGTCGAGAAAAAGATCGTTTCCCTTAACGCTCACACCCTTCGCCTTGCTGAGATCGAGGATCTTTTGGAGGTTCAGGTGAAACGCGCGCATGAGATCGTTGCCGTTGACGCCTAGTATGCGCGTCCTCACCGGATGAAGCTTGATCAGGCCGTCGGGCGTGACTGAAACATCTGCCCAGATCTTAAATGGGATGTCGAGGATTTTGTGCATCACTCCTGACTGAACCACCTGTGAGCCCGACGTATGCACGCTGAGATGTTTTAGGGGAGCGCCGGGATAAGCGAAGATGTAGCTGTTCATCAGCGCAGTGATGTCGTTGCCGTTCAACCCGATCTCGGCGTAGTCGAGATGGATTACGAACGCGTTCTTGTCGTCGAATGTTACGGGGCCCCCTTTGATCGAGCGCATCTGGCCGCGAAGGGTGCGAATCCGGAGAGCGGCCCGGGGGATGATGTAGAAGTTGACTTTGCGCATCGACACTTGGGTCACGGTGTCGGCGGAATCTGCTGTGGCACGCGAGAGCGAAGCCGCGTTTGCACTCGGACTAGCCAGGCGGCCGGGGCTCGTATCACTGGGTGGAATTCTGTCGGACGAGTTCCGCGTTAGGCCAAGGGTGGCCACAGCGGCCGCCGCCAGTCCGACCCGCGCCGTGATCCGGATCATCGTTCCTGAATGATGCCGCCTGCCAGCTGGCAATGCGGGGGAGCTTTCCGCGGGAGTATGAGAATACACCGCCGGCGACAACAATCCTCCGGTGAGTTTCCCTACCCTAAACTGGCTCGTCCTCACTAACATAGCCTGCGATCGCGAAAACGAGAGTCCGCAACCGCGAAACGCGGCTCTGAACATTCAAGAACGGCGCGACGTGAATTGCGCCTGAGGATCGAGCATGAAGAGGTACTGCAATTTCTGCGGCGAGCCGATGCTCCCCGACGCGAAGGAGTGCAAGCAGTGCGGCTGGGATGTCTCTCAAAACGGTCCACCGACTACTGATCCCGGAGACAGAAAAGCGCGCATTGGGGTCGCGATCGGACTCGCGGTCGCCTATGGAGTTCTGTGGTTCCTCGTCCAGGGCACGCCCGCTCCGGCGAGTGCCGAACCTCAAAAAACTCCGCGCTTTGTTCCTCCGCCGGAGCTCATCGCTGAACCAGTGAGCGAGCCAGCCACAGCGATCGGTATGCTTCCGCCAGGTGTCGCATCGGTATCCGCGCCATCGATCTCGAAGTCGTCGCTGATGAACATCAAGGTCGCTGACACGAAGGCATCGACAATCCCGCCACGTGACGCGCTTCAGTACTCGTTCGAGCTTCCCGAAACCGATCAGAAGTGCAAGCTGGTTGGATCGACAAAAGGCGTCGGAGGATTCGGACGCAACATCGAAGTGTTTCTGCTCACCGACGACGAGTACGTGTTCTGGCACGCCAACCCCGCGGCAATTGCTCAGTCCTTGTGGGAGACTTTCAGAGGATCCGAGAACAAGTTGGACTACGCGTTACCGGGAGCGGGCATTTATCACTTCGTGGTGTCGAACGAGATGTCTCCGACGCCGCAGACTGTCGCCGTGAAGGCGCAAGTGAAGTGCGTCCACTAGCTCCCGCCGATACGACATTACCCATCCGTTGATCGCCCGAAGAGCGGCTCAAGTGGCTGCCATTTCGCCAGCCGCCCGATTTTGATTGCTCGCTTTCACTGGCGATCCTAGCTTGGACGCGTGATCAGCCACTACACGCTCACTAAGAAAACCTTTCTCGCCGGTGCGCAATGCCTCAAGCGCATGTGGTGGGAGATGTACGATCCCTCCGCGCCAGAAACGCGCCCCACGCTCGTGTCGAGATTCAGAATGGACGAGGGCGCGAAAGTCGGAATTCTCGCGCGCACCTTCGTGCCGGGCGGGCGACTCATCAAGCGCGGCGGACGCAGCCTGAACGTGATACTCGCCGACAGTAAGGAGGCAATCGCTGATCTGTCGGTGCCGGCCATCTACGAGTGCGCGGTGATTGCCGACAACACTCTCATCTTTCCCGACATCCTGCAGCGGGTCGAGGGCGGATTTTGTCTCATCGAGGTGAAGTCGAAGACCTCGGTGAGCGAGCAGAAACACATTCCGGACGTGGCGATCCAGACGCACGTGTTGCGCGCAGCGGGTATTCCGATCATGCGCTGCGAGATCATGCATCTAAATCGCGACTGCGTATACCCGGATCTGTCAAACCTTTTCGCGCGCGAAGACGTCACTGAGCTCGTCGAGGCCCGTCTCCAGACTCTCGACCGCGAAATGAGAGACCAGCTTATCACGGCTCAACTTCCAGTCGCTCCGAACGTCGAGATTGGCGCGCATTGCAAGCGGCCCGACCCCTGTCCGTTCATAAATCGCTGCTGGCCGGTCGCGCCGACCGATCATGTCAGCAATCTGTACAAGGTGACGGAAAAAATGCTCGCGGAGTTCGAGGCATCGGGCTGGGCGAGCATCCGCGATCTGCCCGACGATGTACAGCTCAGCGCCATCGCAGCGCGACAACGGCGTGCGCTGCGCGAAGGGCACCGCGTCGTCGAGCGTGAAACGCTGCTCGAGGCAATGAAGACGCTGGCGTATCCAGTCGCGCACATCGACTTCGAAACCATCCAGCCGGCAATTCCAATCTGGAACGGCTGCAGGCCGTACGATCAGATTCCGGTGCAATTGAGCTGTCATCTGGTGAACGCGGATCACACCGAGACACACTCTCAGTGGCTATTCGACGGTAAGGGCGATCCTCGGCCCGGAATGGCGAACGCGATTCTCGAAGCGTGCAAGTCGGCGGCGACGGTCACCGCCTACAGTTCGCAATTCGAGCGGGGCTGCATCGAGCTCGTCGCGGAGGCGTGTCCCGACAAAGCGGCGCTGCTAAAGGGCATCGCCGACAATCTGGTTGATCTACAGCCGATCGTGCGGGAGAACGTTTACGACGAGAAGTTTGCCGGCAGCTTCAGCATCAAGAGAGTGGTGCCCGCGCTCGTGCCCGATCTCGGCTACGACGACTTGCCGATCGCCGAAGCGGAGACAGCATCGGTCCAGTTAGCGCGAATGATACTCGGCGGGCCGACCGTACATCCCGAGGAAAAGGCCGAGCTGCGCGAGGCGCTGCTGGAGTACTGTAAGAGAGACACCGCCGCGATGGTCGCGCTGTCGAATCGGTTGAGCGAGCTGGCCCACTAGCAACTGTAACTAGCGACTGAAGAGCGACTGATAACTACGCTGCCGCCCGCTACCCGCTTGTCGCCAACCGCTTAGCGCTGACTACGACGGGACAGGTGTGGGACCTTCAAAGGAACTAACTGAAGCACATGCTTTCCTCCGAATGGCGAGCCTGCTGTCCTGACGCAGTTAGCGTGGAGCGGACAGCGAACCGCGGGCAGCGGGTAGCAGCGTAGTTTCTGAGTATCCCTGAGATGATCGACAGTGGCCGCGAGACTTCGGAACCCTCCTTGCATCAGACGACACCTGGCTCAGGTGTCGCCGAGAGGGGATTGTGAACCGCATCTTGATCAAGTGTCCGACGACGGGGAAGATGATCTACACCGGATTCTCTATGGATCCCCAAACGTTCGAGGCTTCACCAATCGAGGAGATGGACCCGATCAAGTGTCCGGCTTGCCACCAGACTCATCGTTGGACGAAGAGAGATGCGCGCTTTGAGCGCGATCCGAATGAGTGATCGGTAGAAATACGAGCGCGTGAGCGCTGAAATCCCTCAGTAGAAATACTGAACGCGCCGCCAAAAAAAATACTGATGTAGTACGAGTTTGCCCTCAACGTCGGCTCAGCCGCTCCGGGCGGGACAATTTTTGCAGCGCACGCCGAGTTTGACATCAGGCAGATCAGACTCAATGGATGACCGTCGGAAAAAGGAAGCAATCGAAGCTGCGCGCCGCGAGATCGCGCGGAGAATCGCGAGGTTCTGCAGCTCTCTCTCTCCCGAAGAATTGGACAGATTGCTGGACCGGATGGCGCACGTGCAGTGGAAGTACGACGTCTTTCCGATCGTCTCCGATTCTTCCCCGCCCCCAAGACAAGAACGCCAGCTCTCTGACTGACGCTTTTCCTTTCACGTGTTCCTTCGTGTTCATGCAGCCGCCACACGGCTCAAACACAAGTTGGGCTCGACTGCGGATTGCGAGTCAACAGCTACGTAATTCGACGTATTTGGTGATGAAAAGAACTGAACTAACCTCCGGCCATGTCATTCACACGCTGTGGCCGGTTCAGGGTGGGCACTCTCTTGATGTTGCTTCTTGCGCTCGAAGGTGACTGCCGAGTCTGGATCGAGAAGCCGCTTCGGCCGGACACTAGTATCGGCGTCGGGCGCCATAGGTTCGTTCGCGTCATAACAAACGACGGGGACACCGTCACAATGCGAGCTGTCGCGTTTATCAATGACAGCATAGCTGGCTTGGACACTCGCCTTGATCGACGCGTGGCTATAGCGCGCGACAATGTACAGGCTGTCGAAGTGAGGATGGACGGAACGCCGACGTGGGTTCGGATCGGATGGAAGATTTATCTCGCCGTGCTGTTCGCCTTATATGCGTGGCTCGCGATCGTGACGGTTCAGCTAGGAATGGCCGAGAGGTCGGGCTAAGACTTGGTTTGCAGCATGCGACGAATTTGCGCGACCGCGTCGTCGATCTTGTACTGAAGAAAGAGATGACCCAGCGCCACGGAAGCCTTGGTTGGATCGCCATCCACACCTGTGCGCGCAGTTTGTGCTCCCTCGCTCGGCGCCAGCTTGTCGGCGCGGATCCAGCGGTGCTGACCGTCGATCGCCATCAGCTCTGATGTGTCGTCTGTGCCAGCGTGTACGTCGTGCGTCGGAAGTCCATGTGACGCATCGTATGCGAGTGCCTGCTGCTTCTCCTTGAAGTAGACGTC
>DASWCI010000434.1:0-13429 GCA_036390195.1 Gemmatimonadaceae bacterium | reverse complement strand
CGACATGATCATGATGATCGCGGTTGGGCGACACATGCCTCTGCGCGATATCGCTAACCAGTTGGGAATCTCCTACGGTGCGGCGCGAGTTCGTCTGCACAGGCTTCGCGCACGTTTCAGCAAACTGGCAGTTGAATATGTGCAGACGCTGAAATCAGACGAGAAGCGGGAGATCGAACGATTCTTCCGCCGAGCGCAGCTGCCTTTGTCTGGCGAGAGTGAAAGAATATCCGAGCATCATGTCCCAGCTACCGCAGACGGCCAATTTCCGGAGAAGAGCAATGATCAGAATTGACGATCAGTCCATCGACGAGTTGATGCGTCTCGTCGCGCGCCGCTTGGAATCAACAGACAGCGATCTGGCGTACCAGGATGAGAGGCTTCTCGTTTGGCTGGCAAATGATCTGCGGCAGGGTCTGACTCGTGCCGACAGGTCAAAGGACGAACGAGATGCTGAAGACTTCGCTCGCCGAACGCTGGCGCGTGTTGCTGCACGTCGTGCGGAGAAAGCGTTACCACAACGGCCACTTCGGCAGCGTGAAGCGCAAATCCGTGCGACTGTCTCGCAGTCATTCGCTGCGGCGAGTCGCGAGAGATGTGTCACGATGCTCGATCTGGCCGTCGCGGCGGGAGAGGGAAGAGAGATCTGGGACGAGCCTTGCGATCGCTGGCTCGAGCTTCCGGATGACATTCCATCGGGCAAATACGTCGCGCTTCGCGTAGCCGGTGATAGTATGGCACCGGTGCTGGAGCCTCGCGACGTAATTCTGCTCCAGCTCGATGCGACTCCACGAATCGACGATGTGATCGTCGCACGTCTTCCGGATCAGGGTCACGTGGTGAAGCGCGTCGCTTCGATCAAGGGAGATCGGATCGAGCTCGCGTCGTTCAATCCTGGCTATGACCCGATCTTCGTCTCGCGCGATCGTTCTTCTGTGGTGGGCACGGTGATAGCGCGCTTCACGCGGGAGTAACGTAGCGGTGTGCATCTCATAGAAGGAGATGCGTCGATCGTCGCGACCGCGGATCTGCGCAGCCCCGAAACCGAGGATGCTCACATGATTCGATTCCCAAAAACTCACCGGGCGCGCGGACTACTTCCGTGCGCGGCTACTATTCTGAGTCTCACTCTGGCAGCGACGTTGAAGATCGAGCGATCATGCTCGCAAGAATCTTATCCGGCGCCGCCAGCTCCGTCAGTTTTCTACCCTTATGCAGAGATCGCCTCGGCTCCGAAGCTGATTCCTGCACGCGATTCGTTATGGCGAACGGTCTATCGTCACGAGAGCGCTCGTTTCATCCAGCAGTAACGGGGCTAGCGCTTTTTATTTGCCTTCAGCGCGACTAGCTGGCATGAGCTCTCTTAAGGCAAGAACTTCCGTAATCATCGCCGCCTTGATCGTCGGCTCGCGGTCGGGCCAGAATTGGGACGAATGCAGCGACGGAAGCGGCGTTCCGGATTTCATCGCAGCGTCGTACTTGTTCTGTTCGACCGCACCGATGCGCAGCATCAGTGTCGGCACTCCGGCGAGCTGAAACTCCGCGAAATCTTCGCTCGCCATTTCCGGCGGGACATCCTTTGTTCGAGCCGGACCAAACTCGCGAATCAACACCGCTGACACGCGACGCGTGAGCGCCGAGTCGTTCACCAGCGCCTGCGTAGCTTGTACGCGCTCGATCACCGGCTCCCTCGGCGCGCCTGCGGCCGCCGCCTCCGCTTTGACGATGCGATCGATGGCGCTCAGCAGATGCTCACGCACGGGCTGCGTAAAAGAGCGGACCGTGAGCTGCAGGAGCACTTCGTCGGGAATGATGTTGTGCTTCGTCCCGCCGTGTATGGAGCCTACGGTGATGACGGCGGGATCGAACGGAGATGTCTCTCGCGACACGATTGTCTGCAGAGCGAGCACCGTGCGCGCGGCGATGACGATTGGGTCCACTGTCGCTTCCGGACGCGCGCCGTGCCCGCCGCGACCAAAGATTCTGATATTGAGCGCGTCCGCATTGGTCAGAATCGGTCCCGCGTGGTAGCCCACGATGCCGGCGGGCAGCCGAGCATCATCGTGCACGGCGATCGCGAAAGACGGTCGAGGAAATCGAGTCAGCAATCCGTCGGCGATCATTGCCTTGGCGCCCGATATCAGTTCCTCGGCTGGCTGGCCAACGAGTACCAGCGTGCCACGCCATTGGGCGCGATCGGCGGCCATGATCCGCGCGGTTCCAATCCACGCCGCCATGTGAATGTCGTGACCGCACGCGTGCGCCACGCCAACCTCCAGGCCGGCATCGTCTTTGGTGCGCACCGTGCTCGCGAATGGCAGCCCGGTGTTTTCCGTCACCGGCAGGGCGTCGAGCTCGGTTCGCAGCATCACCGTCGGTCCACTACCGTTCTTCATGACGCCGACGATACCGGTGCGTCCAACACCCGTCGTCACTTCGTAGCCGAGCTGGCGGAGTTCACTCGCAAGCTTCGCGGCAGTCTCCACCTCGTGGAATGAGAGCTCGGGATGCTGGTGCAGATCGAGATAGAGCGCCTCGGAGCGTGGATACACGGCCAGAACTTCGGAGGCGACGCCGGATTTGCTTTGCGCGCTGGTGTTGGCGGCAAACAGCATCGCCAACGCAATTGAGGCGCGAGGGATGGAATGGCGGTTCATACACTGACTCATTGGTGGACGCATCCGAAAACTGCTTGTCAGCCGCAGCGTCCGTTAGATACCAGCTTCGCCAATTTTTAGCGTTTCGGGCTTCGTCTGGAGATGGTCGCACGTCATCCGGCGACGCAGCCGCGCGAACCGAGCAGCGCACGTGCTACGGCCTTGCCGAACAGGCCGGCGAGAGCTAGTGCATACGCTGGGCAGTCTCATATGGAGGCCAAACGATGGCTATGTATCTCACTCGCTTCAGCTACACGCCCGAGACTTGGGCGCGCCTGATCCAAAATCCCGAGGATCGGCGGAAAGCTGCCCGCTCATACATCGAGTCGGTCGGTGGAAAGCTGCACGGTTTCTGGTACAGCTTCGGCAAGCACGATGGCGTGACCTTGTGGGAAGCACCCGATAACGTGTCGATGGCTGCTGTTGCGCTCGCTATCGGCGCGGGAGGCGCAGTCAGCTCGTACGAGACGACGGTCTTGATCAGCGTCGAGGAGCTGATGGAGTCGCTCAAGAAAGCGAAGGCAGTTCGCTATCGCCCGCCGGGAACGTAGATCGCGGTAAGCGTACTACCGCGGTCGGGGGCGGACGATACTGCTATTGCCTACATAATGCCCGCGCTCCGCACGCGGAAGTCGACGTTGTCCGAGATCCATTTCCAGAGCTCGGCCTGATTCTCCGGTTTGACGCCGGCATGATAGTGCGAGCGCCAGGTGGCCATCACTTCGTCGTCAACGGTCCACATCCGCACCCGGTGCCGAGGAACATTCTTCTCCCAGTGCACCGCCACCGTGGGACGTGGATAGAGAATGCGCAGCGTGGTGTTCTTCGAGAGATACTCGAGACCACTGACGTTGATCTTCTTGTACTTGCTCAGACTGTCGTTACGCTCCGAGGGCGTGTCCGGTATGCCATCGGTGAGCATCACTATGTTGAGTGGCGAGAGCACAAGATTCTGCCGCTTCACCAGCGTCGCGACGCGATCGAAGAAAGGGTTGAAGTCGGTGAGCGCATCGCGCGACGGATACTCCTTTCTCAGGTACGCGGCGATCTGCGGCACGCTCATGTTTTGGAAGGTGTGGATCGGCTGGAAAGATTTCGCCTCTCCAGGTTTTTCCCCACCCAACGAACCGACGAACACCGCCGTCGGCTGCTTCAATCCGCCAAGCCCGTGGATGTGAGCGTATAAGTAATTCGCGGCGAAGTCGATCGAGCTCTCGTAACGACCCTTGCTCTCGAACGAGCCGCTGACGTCGATTCCGACGACGAGCGTCGAGCGCGCTACCCGCGTGCTGTCCCCTGCCGCCGGCGCGCACGCCAGAATTCCCAGCGTGAGTACCGCTACCCCGAATGCGAGCTTCGATCCTGTAGCCGCGCGAAGAAGGCGGCCCAAACGGCGTAGCTTCATGACGCGATCCTCGGCATTGGGTCCATTGGCGTACGCATTCCGCGTTTCTCATGCTTCTCATGCGCAGAGCGCCGCGGCAACGAGACCGGTGTGGCAGCCAGAATGTCGTCTAGTGATGTGAATGGCAGCGAGAACATTGGCCGCGATTGCACCGTGACGACGGCGAAGTTGATTGCGGCGGCGAGGAGCTGAAGCACCGGGAGCGTAAGCAGCTCGAACATGCGCTTCGCTTCCTCGTGGAACCACGCGGTCTCCGCCTTGAGAGCGTTGACCGGCGCGCGCCACATCTCCGGCTGCGGTGCTGATGCGACTGGGCGAGCTTTCTCATCCTGCGGCATAGTCTGCCGCGAGAGAACTGCGAGAAGTGCCGGCGTTCCGAAACGACCGAACAGGAACCACGACATGCCGCGCACACCCAGCCATCCGAACGAAGCAAGAGCGAGGGTTGCGCCGATGCCGAGTCGCACCGAGTCACCCGATTGCTGGGCGATCCACGGCGTGATCGCGTCGATCAGCTCGCGGTAGAGGAAGATCACCTCGAAGAACATCACCGCGCTCTCGACGACGAGCATCTGAACAATCGTAGCCACCTTCTTCGCCTTGATCGCATCCGTCACGACTTGCACGCAGGCGAAGCTTCCCGCGACGAGCAGGAAGAGGAACATCCACAGCAGCGGCGCCATTATGCGCGGATTCGGATCGAATCCGGTGAGGCTGCCGAAGACTTCAACGAGTGTCGGCTGGAGCGTGAACGTGAAGATGGTCGATTCGATCGCGCACCATATGGTGAGGACGAGGAACGCGACCCACGGTACACCTGGCTGGAAATAACTCCGCGACGCGCCGTCTAGCAGCGTGAGGGGCGAGCGAACCAGGCCCACCACAATGTTCTTGAGCATCAACAGGGCAAAGCGCACCGAGCCGATCACCCAACCAACGAGCGCGACACCCACCCGCAGCATTCCCGTCCAGAAAAGCCAGATGCAGCGGCCTGCATCCCACCACGTCATGAGCATTACGGTGAGGAAAGCGCCGCGGCCGGACCGGAAGGGGATCGTATATAATGAGAGAGCAGTGCACCACATACCCGCTGCGAGAAGCAGTACGGGTACGAGTAGCACGACCCACACGAACACTCGGCCGGCGGGATGACTGCCGATCAAAGCAGAGATAATTGTTGGCTGCCAATCTGCCAGCAGGCGCAGTGGCGCCAGGAGTAAGAGCACCCCGGCTTGCCACTGCGCGGGAAATAATTGCGCAAATGATTCGAACATGATGATCAGACCTCGTGTGGGAGGCCCGAGGCGTTCGGACTGTTTTTGCGCAGGCGCGCGAGAACAGCGGGCGAACGAAAGACCGTCCCGTACTAATGCTTCAAGTCAGACGAGCAACTGTTGAGGTGGGAAACGTCAGTCCGGGGATTGTGCGCCAGGGCACCCGAAAAGCGGGCGAACAGGCTTGCCACGCTCGCTCCCGGGCCGCACAATGAGGCACCAAGGAGCGCACATGACACGCGTATCTATTGCCGCGGCCGCAGTTTTTCTCACTCTTCCTGCATTTGCTGTGTACCCGCAGGAGCACGCCCACCTGCAGGGCGCACCGACCGAAAAGTTGGGCACCGTGCACTTCGCGACGTCGTGTAGTCCGACGGTCGCGCCGCAGTTTGATCGTGCCGTCGCGCTGCTCCACTCGTTCGAGTTCGGCGCGTCGATCAGAGCCTTCAATGAAGTGCTCGCCACTGACTCGACCTGCGCGATGGCGTACTGGGGGATCGCGCTCAGTCGATGGACCAATCCAATGGCGACGGGAAATCGTTCCGTCGCACTACTTCAACAGGGCAAGCAGGCCGTCGATGCCGCGATGCGACTTGGTGTTCACGCCTCCGAGCGTGAGCGCGGTTATATAAACGCCGTCAGCCAGCTTTACGACGACTTCGAGCACAAGGATCAGCGGACGCGAATCGTCGCGTACGAGCACGCGATGAACGATCTCTCGATGAAGCAACCCGCAGACACCGAAGCAATGATCTTCCACGCGATCTCGCTCACCGCGGCTGCGGCACCGACGGATAAGACGTACGCGAATCAACTCAAGGCTGGCAGTATTCTCGAGTCGCTTTGGGTCAAGCAGCCCAATCATCCCGGTATCGCGCACTACATCATCCACACCTACGACTATCCGGCGCTCGCTGACAAGGCGCGAGCGGCCGCCGAGCGGTATGCGAGCATCGCACCATCAGCGGCACATGCGCTTCACATGCCCTCGCACACGTTTACGCGCGTCGGCATGTGGGAGAAATCTGTCGACGCGAACAATCGGTCGATGAAGGTTGCACTGAGCACTGGCTCGATCGCGGAAACGTTGCACGCCGCTGACTATGCCATGTACGCCTACCTGCAGATGGGAAAGGAGTCCGAAGCGAAAGCGATTCTCGACGGACTGCCGGCACTCGCCGTGCGCTTCGACGTCAATGCGATCACCGGTGCCGCGCCAGGTTCAGCAGGTGTGTTCGCGCTCGCGGCGATTCCGGCGCGCTGGGCGCTGGAGCGACGCGCGTGGGCGGAAGCTGCCGCGCTCGAGCCAAAGGCGAGCGATTATCCGTACACCGAGGCGATGACCTACTTCGCGCGGGCACTCGGCGCGTCGCACACTGGTGATCTCGCGAAAGCAAACGCGGCCATCGATTCGCTGGCGTCAATTCAGCAGCGTCTGAGCGCGAAGGGCGAAGGATATTGGGCGGAGCAGGTGGCCATCCAAAAACTCGAGGCGCAAGCCTGGCTCGATCTCGCCGAGCATCACGAGAACGAAGCCCTCACGCAAATGCGCGAGGCCGTCGCGCGTGAGGACGCGACCGAAAAGAGTGCGGTGACGCCCGGGCCGTTGGCGCCGGCGCACGAGCTGCTCGGCGACATGCTCATGGACCTCCATAGGCCCGCCGAGGCGAGGGCGGAGTACCGCGCGACGCTGCAGAAGGAGCCCAATCGCCGGCACGCACTCCGTCGTCTTTAGAGAACCTTTCGAAATTGGACGATGCGATCGACTTCGTCGTAGCCCGCTCGACGATGTGCCGCGTGACTGATTTCGTTGTCCAGCCGCGAATCCGACGCCATCTCACGATAGCCGCGGCCGCGTGCCCACTCCTCTGCTGCTGCGAGTAACGCGCGTCCATATCTCATGCGTCGCACGTCAGGATCGACGTACCAGGCCTCGATGTATCCGACGGGACTCGTGTCACAGCCGTCCGCGTAGGGACGCGAACCCACCTCGACGAATCCAGCGACCGACCCGTCCTCACGCTCGGCGACGAAAACTTCGGCGTCGGATCGAGCGCGGTGCTCTCGCATGCCTGCGGCTAATTCCTCAGCCGAGTATTCCGGGAAGAGGGCGAGACTAAGGCGCAGCCAGTCCGACCAGTCTGCGTCTCGGTACACTCGGATTTTCATTGCGAAGATTGTGGGACTCGACGATTTCTCCCGTACACACTCAGTCACAACGGTGCGGTGAGCGGCCGTTATTTTTAACTGGCCAGAGGTCGTACGCCGCCGTGCTACATTTCACTGGTAATTACGTCGCGCACGAAGGATTTCCGACCTCCACTCCAAAGCTCGTTGGACACACGCCTGGGGAAATGACCAAATTCGCCAATATCCTTGAAACCGTCGGCAAGACGCCCGTCGTAAAGATCAACAACATCGCGCCGCCGAACTTGAACCTGTACGTCAAGATCGAAGCCTTCAATCCGTTGGGATCGGTGAAGGATCGACTGGCGCTCGGCATCATCGAGGACGCGGAGCGATCGGGCGCGCTCAAACCGGGACAAACCGTGGCCGAGGCGACGAGCGGCAACACCGGCATCGGACTCGCCATGGTTTGCGCGGCCAAAGGCTATCCGCTGGTGGTGACGATGGCCGAGTCATTCAGCGTTGAGCGACGCAGGTTGATGCGCTTCCTCGGCGCGAAAGTCATCCTCACGCCGGCACCGGAAGGCGGAACCGGCATGGTAAGGAAAATCAACGAGCTCGCAAGAAAGAACGGGTGGTTCTTGACGCGGCAATTCGAGAACGAAGCAAACGCCGACTACCACTCGCGCACGACGGCGAGAGAGATCGTCGACGATTTCGCTGGAGAGCGGCTGGACTATTGGGTTACGGGTTTCGGAACCGGCGGCACGCTCAAGGGTGTCGGTCGTGTTCTCGCCAGGGAGCGGCCCGAGGTCAAGGTGATTCTGTCGGAGCCCGCCGACGCACCGATGGTTACCAGCAAGACTCCGCAAGAGCGAAACGCTGACGGATCGCCCAAGTCGCGCCACCCATCGTGGAAGCCGCATCCGATCCAGGGTTGGAGTCCCGATTTCATTCCCAAGCTCACTGGCGATGCACTCGACCTGGATTTCGTCGATCAGGTCGTCACCGTTTCCGCGCCGGTTGCGATGCAATACAGCCGGCAACTTGCGCAAAAGGAAGGAATCTTCGTCGGTGTCTCGGCTGGTGCGACGTTCGCCGCTGCCCTGGAGGTAGGCAAAGGCGCGCCGAAGGGGACGACCATTCTAGCGATGCTTCCGGACACGGGGGAACGCTACCTGAGCACGCCTCTGTTCGGAGATATCCTGGCGGAGATGAACGAGGAGGAGATGGGAATCGCGGCGACTGTCTAGGTTGTTCAGTCGGAACGTGGAACTCACTCGCACCGTACTCAACGCGCAGCATCAGATTTAATGGTTCTGGACCTCTTGGAGCGTGCTACCGCACAACAGTTCGGCGGACGTTCCACCCCGTCACAACAACCCGCGGTGCCGCACCACCGAGATCGCGCACGTTATAGGTTGCGGTCACGACGCGCGTCTCGCCCGGCAAGAGCGACAGGTAGTTATCCTCCCACAGCACAGGCAACGCTTCCTCGCCGTCGCGCCCGGTGACCTGCAGTCGCATGAAGAAAGCGATTGATCGGCCGGGATTTCTCAGCGTCACGCGTGCGTGTCCAGTGCCGCCGCTGCTAGTGAAACGCGCGGTCGCGTTCACCGCCGCCTGCGGCATGCTCCTCAGTGCAGTGAAATCCGCATAGTTCCTTACGGGCGTCATGTACCACGTCGAAGAATCAGACAACACATCCATGCGTGTAGAGAGCCAGTAGAAATTGGTGCTGAGCGGACGTCCATCTGCGTCCGTCAGTCGAAGATCCACGAAATACGCTCCCGATATTCCCGTAGGCTCGGGCATCGTGAAGACGCGCGTGCTGCTGTCCGCTGGTATGTCGAGCACACTGTCGCGCGCCAATTTCTCAGTGCCATCGATTGCCAGTATTCGCGCGCGCAGACGTGCACCACGTAAAGGAGTGCGATCCGGCCCGCTCCTCACGATCGCTACCGATCGATCATCATAGGAATACAGGACGTGCACCGGCTCGTTCGCCTTTTTCGTGCCGAAGTAGCCGCCCCCCGGACGCAGATACCAATCGAACAAGTGCCAGTAGATCGACGGCCAGGCGTTGTTGAACATCCACTGGATCACGCCCGTCGAGACGTACTCGTTGCGGCGATACGCCTCGAACATCGCCCGCTCGCCCTCGTACGTCATCAGCTGCGATGTAATCGTGTAATCCTCGGCCGTCGTCGGCGCGCCGAAACGTGTGGAAAGCGCAATGTTGAATCGGTCGAGCAGGTGCGTGAACTGTCCGCCAGCGGCGTGGAATAACCACACGCTGTCGAGCGGCCACTTGATGTCCTGCGCGGGAACCATACGGCGCATGCTCTCGATCGGTGGCACCGCTGCGCCAGGGCTCGTCTCCGTGTTATACGCCCACGCGCCGCCGTGAGTGCTGTCCTGCAGCCAATAACCTGGCGGCACCCAATCGTACGGTCCCGTCATCTTCACTCCGCTCGCACCCGAAAACTCGGCTGGCTTGGCGCTGGCGGAGGAGATCGTCGGGTTCGGCCACGTCTCCTGCTGCTCGACGTTCAAGTAGATCTGCTCGACGTTCGCCGGCGGCGGATTGTCGCTGCCATTGAGCCAGACGAGCGCGCTCGGGTGGCCGCGTAGACGGCGGATCTGATCGCGCAGGGACGCTGCGGCGACTGTGTTTTGCTCTGGCCCCCACTTCGGCCATTCCTCCCAGGCGCTGCAGCACACCCACCCAGTCATCACGAACAAACCGATACTGTCCGTCTGCTGCCAGAAGCGATCGTTCTCGTAATTGCCTTCCAACCGAACGGTGTTGAGATGCATGTCCAGCGCGTAGCGGAGCTGTGCATCCTGCCGCTCCGGTTGCGGTCGGAAGAACGCGTCGGGCGCCCAGCCGCCGCCGCGGATCAGAATGCGTCGACCGTTCACGCGAAAGAGACGCCCGCCTTTCGGCGTCGACTCGGACGTGATCTCGCGAATGCCGAAGCGCAAATGCTGGCGATCCGACACACGTCCGTTGGTCGTGAACTCGAGAGACAGATCGTAACGCTCGGGCCTGCCCAGCTCCGCGGGCCACCAGAGTCGTGCGTTCGCGAAGCGCAGTTGCGGAAAACTGTCCGGCGTGAAGCGCACCAACGCGCTGTCGTGGGGCGCGAGCGCAACGGTTTTGCTGAAGGCGACATCTCCGATCCGACCGCGCAGCGTTCCCGTGACCGACTGCGATGTGAGATTCTTCAGGTTGGTCGCGACCGTCAGCTGCGCGCTGCGCAACGTGGCTGTGTCGACGCGGCTCACGACTTCCGGATAACGCACGACGACATCGCCGCTCGCGCTCAGGAATGCCGGCTGCCAGAGCCCCATGTCCTTGTCGGGCGGCGACGGATTCCAGTCGACCCATGTTGTCTGCAGGTCCGGCGGCGTCGGCGCAAAGACTTCGACAGCAAGCGCGTTCGTCGCGGTCCAATTCAGTGCGTTCGTGATGTCGAGCTCGTAACGACGGTAAGTGCCGGCTACTGCGCTCGAGTCTGCGAGTCGGCGGCCGTTGAGCCAAACATTCGCGCGGTAGTTGATGCCATCGAAGTGGAGCGTGACACGTTTGCCCCGCATCGTCCCCGGTACACGGAAGGTCGTGCGGTACCACCACGACACGGCGTACGGACTCTGTGGATCCATCGCCGTGTGCACGAAGTTCGCGCCGATCGGATAAGTCACTCCGGGCAGCTCGCGAAAATTCATTCCGAAGAACGGGTCGCGATAAAGGCCATCCTCGACCAGCGAGCCGACCACCGTCGACGGCACCATCGCGCGGTACCAGTCGGTCGGATGATACGTTGGCGAGGAGATCGCTGCGCCATCCGCGCCGACCTTTGCCGACGACTGAATGAGCCAGCCGGTGTGCAACATCATCTGCTCTTGCGCCACGGCAGGGCGTGCGGCGCAGACAAGAAGGAGCGATGCCACCGCCCCAGAGATCGACTTCACGCTACGGCCTCCTCCAAACCGAACGGCCAACGTTTGGTGTTCCAGGACCAAAGCAGGAAAGCAAAACAACCCAGAGCAAGTACGCCAACGCCAAATAGAATCACGCGGAGCTGCGTTGTGGCAAAGACGAAGATCCAGCCGACCAGCGCGATTACCGCTGGGACCGGATAGAGCCACATGCGATACGGACGCGGCATGTCAGGCGCGCTGCGGCGCAAAAGCATCAAGCCGACTACTTGTCCCATGAATTGCACCAGTATTCGGGTCACAATCAGGGCATCAATCACCGTGCCGAGAGAGAAGAACCCCGCCACGATGGAAATCGCTCCCAGCACGAGTAGCGAGACATACGGGAAGTCTTTCGTCGGATGGAGTCGGCCGAATACTCGGAAGAAGTAACCGCTCTCCGCGGCGGCAAATGGAATGCGCGAGTAGCCGAGCAGCAGCGCGAACACCGAGCCGAAGGCAGTCCACAGCACGAGCAGTGTGAAGATCGTCGCGACCGTTCCGCCGTAGATCTTCTCCATGAACACCGAGACGATGAAGTTCGATGCCGGGTACTTCTCAGCGGGCACGAACTCGCGCCATGGTACGACGCCGATAATCGAGAAGTTGATTCCGATGTAAATGATTGCGACGGCGATGGTGCTGATCAGGATCGACCGTGGGATGACGCGCCCCGGATCGCGCACTTCGTCACCGATATAGCAGACGTCGTAGTAGCCGAGGTAGTCGTAGATGCCGATGCGCGACGCTGCGCCGAGGCCGAGGAAGAATCCGAGAGAGAAGTTGAACGCGCCGGGTGGAAAGTCGAAGGCGAGACGCGGATTGAAATGAGTGGCTCCGGTGAAAATCACCGCCAGCACTGTGATAAGTGTGCCGATCCAGAGAGAGATGGTGATCTTGGCGATCGACTGGATCCGCCGGTACAGCAGCGCGATGTTGATCAGTCCCACCACGGTGACCAGCGCGATTACCCAGGGCCGTGTCAGTCCCGCCCAGAGGAAACTGGCGTACTGCGCGAAGCCGATGTACCCGGACGCGATCTCGAGCGGCCCGCTCAGCACGAATTGCCAGACGAAGAGGAAGGCCATGAGTCGACCGAAGCGTGCTCTCCCAAACGCTTCGCGCAGATAATTGAACGATCCGCCGGAGCCTGGCATCGCCGCGCCCAGCTCGCTCCACACCATCCCGTCGCAGATCACGATCACCAACGCGACGATCCATCCCAGCATTGCCTGCGGTCCGCCGAGCGCCGACATAAGAAGCGGGATCGTGATGAACGGGCCCGCGCCCATCATGTTGGTCATGTTGAGCGCTGTCGCGCTCAGAAGATTGAAGCGGCGGTGGAGGTGCGGTTGCCCGAGCAGAGTTTCCGCTTTGATCGGTGGGGTAGCTGGCACGCTCATGTGTCGTCCGCTCCGCGCATCTTATTGTGCTCCGACATAAACCCTGAGCGATACCGGTCCGACTCGCTGGCCGTCGGCGTCAGCCGTCCACGTAATCGTTTGCCAGTCGGATTTCGCTAGGCTCGGCGCCACCAGGCGGATTCGTACTGGCAAGTCGTCGTGGGGAGCCGCGGTAAAATCGCTCATTGGCCAGGGATGCGCGTGCTGTGCTGAAGTACTGTCAACCATCCAGCCCTGCGGAAGCTGCGTTTGCAAATGGATTGTGACAGGTTTGTCGGTAGTGTTGTGGAGCAACAGCATCACGGGGAAATGTTGTCCGCTACCAACGCCGAGCTCTGGTGCAAGCAGCAGGGGCATGACGTCGAGATTGTGCGCCGGGTAGAAGCGACTGTAGAACGCCCATCCTTGGCCCAGCTCCATCCATAAGCGCGGCGCATTTTCAGTCGGACGGTATCCGCGCACTGGCGCGAATGGGATCTGTCCAGAGCCGACTCTATCCATGATGTCGGCGGTAGCCACACCGCCCACCAACGACTTGCCGAGTACAAACGGCAATGGCAGCTCGTAATCACGCAGGTT
>DASWCI010000433.1:0-8245 GCA_036390195.1 Gemmatimonadaceae bacterium | reverse complement strand
CGAAATGCACCGAGTGGAAGCGCGCAAGGAAACACGGACTTCGGAACGAAGGGATACGGTGGACCATGTCCGCCGGTGGGCGACAAACCGCACCACTATCACATCACTGTGTTCGCACTGAAGGTCGACAAGCTCGATGTTCCGGGGAACGCTACTTCGGCCTACATCGGCTTCAACCTGAACGCGAATAAGTTGGCGACGGCGCGCGTTACAGGCCTTTACGCACGGTAATTGAATCTGCGGCCGGCTTGAGGAGATTCTTGGCGTTGACGTAGAAATTCTCGTCGACGCGAAAATCCTCAGGCCGGTCGAGTTTAAGTGCCATCGTTTTCCAACTCGCTGTCGGCCTGATCCAGCCGTAACGGTTCGTCGCCGTAGCAACCTTTACTGGCATCGCGAATCCTCGCACCACGTTGTTCCACCGATACGAGAGTTTTTGTCCCTGAAGCTTGTACTCGAGCGTCGGGATCATAGTGGTACGGAGATACTCGTCGAACACCTTGCCCAGATTCATTCCCGACTGACGGCTGATGTAGTCCTCGACCTGCTTCCCGGTCACGGTCTGGTGCCAGAAGGTTTTGTTCAGGCCGCGCAGGATTCCACGCCAGCGGGCGTCGTCGTCGACGATCTGCCGGATCGTGTGCAGCATGTTGCCGCCCTTGTCGTACATATCGCCTGAGCCTTCGTCATTCACGCCGTACGTGCCGACGATTGGCCTATCATTTCTCACCAGTTTCCGCTGGCCGACTGTGTATTCGGCGCCCGCCTTCTTGCCCTGCTGACATTCGGTGTAGAGACCTTCAGCGTAGGTCGCGAAGCTCTCGTGGATCCACATGTCCGCCTGATCCTTCATCGTGATGCTATTGCCGAACCACTCGTGCGCGCTTTCGTGGATGATGATGAAGTCCCACAACAGTCCGCGCCCTGACTGCGATCGGTCGCGCCCCATGTAGCCGTTCTTGTAGTGATTGCCGTAGGCGACTGCGCTCTGGTGCTCCATGCCGAGGTGCGGCGTCTCGACGAGCTTGTAGCCGTCCTCGTACCACGGATAAGGACCGAACCAGCTTTCGAAGCATTGCAGCATTGGCTTCACCTGCTGGAACTGTTTCCTCGCAGTGTCCACGTGATAGTCAAGCGGATAAAAATCGAGCGTGAGCCTTCCCTTCTCTCCCTGGTACTCGTCGCTGAAGTGCGCGTAGTGCGCTGCATTGACCGCAACGTCGTAGTTGTTGATCGGATTCGCGACGAACCATTCGTAAGTGGTCGTTCCGTCAGCATTCGGCGTAGTGCCTCGCAGCCGCCCGTTCGAGACATCGATCAATGAATCCGGGATTGTGATGGCGATGCGCTGACTGTCGGGCTCGTCGGATAAGATGTCCTTGTTCGGCCACCATACACTGGCGCCGAGCCCTTCGTTGGCGGTCGCGATCCAATTGCGGGCAAGACTGTCGCGTGCCCAGACAAATCCGCCATCCCAGGGCGGACGGACAGCAACGGTTGGCTTGCCGTGGTAATAGACCGAGATCGTCTTCGTCACTGCGCGTTGCTGGGCCGAGACGAGAGTAACAAAAAAAGCATTTCCGTCGCGTCGTGCGCTCAGCTCGAGTCCGTCTTGAACGATGCTGTCGACAACGAGGGGCAGCTGTAGATCGATCTGCATCTCGCGAGCAGGCGGGGGCCTGAGCACACGGTAGCTGATCGCGTTGTAGCCTGTAATGCTGCTGTCAGTGGGATTCACTTTCACCTGCAGATCGTAGAACGAGACATCCCACCACGCGCGCTGCGGGGTGTTCGAGCCGCGAATGGTGTCGGCGTGGCTGAATACTTTTGGCGCGACTTGCCCCGCGAGAGTCACCGGCGCTGTTGCAAGGCAACTGCAAAGGAAGACTACCGTTCGCATCACTGGGCGTTCTGTCGGAGGTGCCCGATCTCGTATTCTCGCGGCGGCTCGGCGCCGATAAGGTATTTGACGAAATAATCCCACCGGCGCCGGACCATGTAGGCCTCATTGCCGAAACCATGGGCGCGGTTCGGAAGAAGAATCAGATCGAAGTCCTTGTTCGCCTTGATCAGCTCGTTGACGACGAGCAGCGTGTTGTACGGTGGTACGTTATCGTCCATGGTGCCGTGGGCGAGGAGCAGCTTCCCTTTGAGATTTTTCGCGAGTAGCTGATTCGCCTCCGGCGCGTAGCTGTCGCTGGCGTCCGGCGTGCGAGCGAGCAATCCCTGATATCTCTCGCCCCAGTCGTCCTCGTACTCGCGCTGGTCGTGGTTTCCCGCTTCAGAGATGCCCACCTTGAAGACGTCGGGATAACGGAACATCGCATCGGCCGCGGCGAACCCGCCGCCAGAGTGGCCGTAGATCCCGGCGCGGTTTATGTCGATCCACGGATAGCGCTGTGCGAGCTCCTTCATGCCCGCGACCTGATCCGGCAGAGTGTTATCGCCCATCTTGCCGTAATACGCATCGTGGAATGATTTCGATCGCCACGGCGTACCCATTCCGTCGATCTCCACGACTACGAATCCCAGCTCGGCGAGCGCCTGCGCGTCACCGCGCGCCGGTGAGAAGCCGCGGCCTCCTACACTTCCGGTCTGAGGTCCGGGGTAGATGTGGTTGACGATCGGATATTTTTTCCCCCGGTCGAGATTCGTTGGGAGGTAGAGAAGTCCGTACAAATCGGTCTTACCGTCGCGCGCCTTTACGGTGATCGGCATTGGCGGCTTCCAGCCCGTTGCGCGGAGACGCGAGACATCAGCGGTCTCGAGCGTGACGATTGTCTTTCCATCGAGATCGCGCAGTACTGTTACCGGCGGCGCGTCAGGCTTCGAGTAGGTATCGACGAAGTACTGGCCGGATGGCGCGAGGGCGATTTCGTGATCGGCGTCTTCCGGAGTCAGCAGCGTGAGTCCCGTTCCGTCTATCCGAATCTTGTAGAACTGACGGAAGTAAGGATCACGCCCGCGCTCCTTTCCGTTTCCGACAAACCAGATTGTTCTGCTTTTTTCGTCCACGCGACGGAGCTGCGCGACGTTCCCTTCGCCGCTGGTGATCTTGCTCTTGAGCTGGCCGGTGGTGAGATCGTACAGATAGAGCTGGCCCCAGTCGTCGCGCTCCGAGAACCAGATCACTTCGTTCGTCGCCGGCAGAACGCGCCAGTTGACGGTACCGTTGCCGGATTCGTACTGGGTCGCGACATCTTCGCGAAAGACGTCACGCACGGTTCCAGTCCCGGCATCGGCGACGCGAAACACCTCGTGCTTGTGATCGCGAGACGTCGAGACGAAAGCAACGTGCGAAGCATCGGGATACCACTCGACGTCGGCCCATTCCGTACCGCGACAGATTACGTGATCGCAGAGCGTGGAGCGATGTGCGTCGGGTGGCATCTGAAATCGTATCACGCGCGGGGTATCGACGTTGATCACTACGCGCTGGATCGTCGCGATGACGCTGTCGCCCGGGAGCGGATACTTCCACGCCTGTAACTGCGGGTGACCGACCTTGATGTTGACGAGATACATCTCGCCGACGGCGCGCTCGTCCTGCTGGAAGGTTGCGATTTTCCGTGAATCAGGCGACCAGACCACAACCGGCCGGTCGCTTTTTATCCAACCGGCGTTGTCCGTCGCGTACCCGAAGTCCTTTTGTCCATCGGTGGTGAGCTGAGTCTCGCGACCCGTCGACACATCGCGCACCCAGAGATTGTAGTTTCGGATGAACGCCGCCCGCTTCCCATCCGGCGCTAGAGATTCGGCGCGCGCTCCAGGACCGCGTTGTGCCTGCGGCTGCAGACGCGATACCTCGCGTGGATCGAGCGCGCCGCCGCAGCGGTCGGTCTCCGGACTGCACTGGATTCTCGTCGCGCGGGCGGGATCGACCAGAATGAACTGGCTCCGACCGCCCACGGTAGTGCGATACCCGAAGCGGTCGCCCGAGAGCCAGGTCGGCTGCACGCCCATTCCACTGACGAGGGGCAACACATTGTCTCTCAGAAATCTTTCGGCGCGTGCGTAATCCGCCGCTGTGACGACCGGCGCCTGCTGGCCATTAGCCAGACTCGATGCCAGCGCGATACCAAGTATTCCGACAAGAGTGCGGGCGCGCATCGCTTACCTCCCGGTGGTTGGCCTGGCGGCCGGCTGGCTGCGCGGCCACACGTTGTCACTCGCATCGCGGTCTGGAAATCTTCCGTTTGGATCCAGCGTGACTCGGGTGATCGCCCGTCCGCCGAAATCCAGAGTCGCGATGAACGTTCGATTTCCCGTGAACCAGACATCGACGGGATAGGTGACGAGCGCTGTGTTCGCATCCAACGTCCTGCTGTTCGCCATCGGCGTGATCGTCGCACCGCTCGGCGCGAATTCGACTTTCAGGATCACGGGTGACGGCATCTGACCATTCTGACGGATCGTCACCGCCGTGCGCCTCCCCGATGTCTTCACATCCTGAATCGATTCGTCGACAGATTCCGTCGTGAACAGCCAGTAGTTCCAGAACCAGCCGAGATCCTGATGAAGAGCGTTGCTCATGAAGTTCGCGTAGTCCCAGGGTGAAGGATGCTTGAACCGCCAAGCCTTGGCGTAATCACTCATTGCCCGCCAAACGGCGCTGTCGCCGACAACGCCGCCGAGGGCCGAAAGCATTAGAGGTGCTTTCCCGTACGCCTGAAAACCATAGAAGGGGCCGGCGTAGTTCCCATCCCACATCAGTGGTGGCTCGAGCTCGTTACCACTGGTGTGACCGTACGAGATGCCCAGACTATCCAGCTTGTACTGTCTATTCTCGCGATCGGCGTTGGACAGAATGTTCATGTACTGATTGAATCCCTCGTCCATCCAGCCGTACCATGTCTCGTTGACGCCGACCATCATCGGCCACCATTGGTGACCAGTCTCGTGATCGGCCGCGAACACGGCTGACATGATGAACATCGGGTACTCCATTCCCAGCTCTGGGCCGTCGACCACCGTGAGCTGCGGGAACGCGTACGGCATCCAGAGCTTCGAGTAGAACTCGAGCGCGTGGCGAACTACGCGTGGTCCATCAGCATAGCCCTGGGCGTGACCGGGCAGATAGAGAATGTTGAACGGTACTGGTCCTCTTCCCGATATCGTGGCGCGGGACGCGTCCCAGACAAACTGGTTCGAGGTTGCCCAGGCAAAATCTCCGACGGTGTCGGCGGCAAAATGCCAGACAAGCCGGCCATTCGCGCCGATCGCCGTCGACTTTCCCGGACCGCGCTCGGCCGCCGTGACAATCCTGCGGGTGGAATCCGATTCGAGGACGTGCGATAAACGGTCGCTCGCAGTCGGCGTTAGAACTTCCGCGGGATTCTGGAGCACGCCCGTCGCGCCGACGAGCCAGCCAGCCGGCACATCGATGTTGACATCGAAATGACCAAAGTTGTTGTAGAACTCTGCGTTTCCGAGATAGGGATCGGTGTCCCATCCGCCCTCCCGCAGGTCGTCGAACACCGTGACTCGCGGATACCATTGCGCCACCTGATAGAGCGTGTCTGCCCAGCGACCCATGCGGAATCCGCGCTGACCTTCGATGCGCGGCACCTCGAAACTCCAATCCGCTTCGACGGTCGCGCTCGAGTGTGCAGCGATCGGCGAGGGTACGGGGATGCGGACGACGGTCTGTCTGAGGATTCGGGAGAGAGGAGCCGTTCGGCGTGGCGTACCCGGAATCGGAGTGCCCAGCGTATCCGTTACCGGCAAGCTCTGTCCGTTCACGACGAGCCTCGTGATTTTCATTCCGCCGGTGACGACGTCCATCAAGTCGGTACGAGCCGCGTCCGGCCTGAAGATGTTCTGATCGAGCCTCAGTACTACCGACCTCATCGTCGAATCGCTGTTGTTGCGAAAGGTGATGACCTCGTGGCCCGAGACGACTGACGATGCCGTGTCGAGGCGAGCATTGATCCGGTAGTCGGTCCACAACTGCCAATAGTTCCGTCCGGGGCGGCCGGTCGAGTCTCTTGTGCCTGCTGCGAATGCCCGCCTGATCCCGTTCCTCATCGGGATGTCGCGGCGAATCGCGCGCTCTGGACCCTGGGGTATCGCGCTCGATTGGGACTTTGTTGTGCTCGGCGAAGGAGCAGTTGCAGTTGCCTGAGCGGTGGCTAGTGCGGAAGAAATTGCGAGAAGCGCGGGGACGGCGAGAACGGTCAACGCTCGTGCGTTCATTCTGGCTCCGAAGAGAGAGAAGGCCGCCTCGTCAGCGGCCGAGCGATCCGGCGAAACATTCAGCCCAGAGAAAAGTAGTCCGAAAAGTAGTCCATGAACGGTCTAGAGCGTATCATTCGACTGCTGCGTGCTCGGGTCGCGCGTCACGAATGACGCCATCGTCCGAGCTGGAGGATGGGTGGACTTCAATCTCGATGAAGCGATTCCGATTCTGGAGCGGACGCCGGCAACTCTCTCCACGTTGCTCGACGACCTGCCGGAGGATTGGACCAGAGTTGATGAGGGCCCGGATACCTGGAGTCCGAGAGAGATCGTCGGGCACCTGATCCACGGCGAGCGAACCGACTGGATCCCGCGCGCGCGGATCATCCTGAAGCAAGGGACCTATCGCCGATTCGATCCATTCGATCGTTTCGCCGAACTGAAATCCGAGCGACCGCTGACAGACCTGCTGGAGGAATTTGATCGCCTCCGATCTGGAAACGTGGCAACGCTGCGGGGCTGGAATCTGAAGGAGAACGATCTCGAGCTGACTGGCGAGCATCCGGAGCTCGGCATGGTGACGATGCGTCAGCTGCTTGCCACCTGGGTGGTACACGACCTCTCGCACATAGCTCAAATCACGCGGACGATGGCGCGCGCGTACACTCGAGCCGTCGGTCCGTGGACCGCGTACTTCCGGGTGCTTCAGCGCGACGTTCGGCAGTAAGCGCGGAATCGACGTGGCTCCCGATTATCCGTACGCGACCCACCTTGACATCAAGTATCCGGTACTCGAGGTGGTCGATGTGCCCGCGCTCATCGAGTCAGTGCGGGACCAGTGGTACAATCAGACGCTGTGCAAAGTGAACGATTCAGTCGTGCGGCTCGGCGTGATCCAGGGAGAGTACCACTGGCATAAGCACGATGATCTCGACGAGTTCTTTTATGTCGTCGAAGGAAAGTTTCTGATCGACCTGGAGGGCCGCACGGTGGAGCTCATTGAGCGCCAGGGATTCGTCGTACCGAAGGGCGTTCTGCACCGCACGCGCGCCCCAAAGCGCGCCGTCATACTGATGGTAGAGGGCGCAGGGATAGTTCCTACTGGCGACTAGAGCGTGTTATGCACGTTCGGCTAGACAACGCAGATACGGGACAGATCGGGTATGCGGGGCAAAGGCATCACCTACGACACCGGCTTTCTCAGCGCCGGCACGAGCACACGCGAGCCGTTCGACCCTGAGGTGGTGCGGCGAGAGATGCGCGTCATCCACGACGACCTGCACTGCAACGCGGTTCGCGTCACCGGCGGCTACGCTGACCGACTGAAGCTTGCGGCCACGTACGCCGCCGACGCCGGGCTCGACGTCTGGCTCTGCCCGTTCACCAACGGACTCACGCAGGGCGAGTTGCTCGATCTGCTCGCCGACTATGCCGAGCACGCCGAGCAACTGCGCCGAAACGGAGCGGAAGTCGTGATGCTCACCGGCTCCGAGCTGAGCCTGTTCACCACCGGCTTCCTGCCCGGCGAGACACTCGCAGAGCGGCTAGCGCTGGTGGCCGATCCGCTTCGCGTGCGCCCGATGATCAAGGAGGTCCGCGCGCGCATCAACGACTTCCTGCGCCGAGCGGTCGACGTCGTCCGCGCGCGCTTCGGCGGGAAGGTGAGCTACGCCTCGCTTCCGCTCGAGGGCGTCGACTGGGCACCGTTCGACATCATTTCCACCGACGCCGCCTATCGCACGGCGGCGACGGCCGCGCACTTCCGCGAGAACATCCGCGCCTTTGTAGCGCAGGGTCGCGCACAGGGGAAGCCTGTCGCGATCACGGAGTTCGGATGCACGACGCATCGCGGCGCGGCCGACGGCGGCGGCGACTCGCTGGTCGAAGGCGCGATCATCGTGTGGGGCGACGACGCGCGACCTGTCCGACTGAACGGCGAGTACGTTCGCGACGAGGACGAGCAGGCGACGTATCTGCGCGAGGTCCTGGAGGTGTTCGAGGCCGAGGGCGTCGACAATGCGTTCGTGAATACCTTCGCGCGCTACGACCTGCCGCACCGGAGGGATCC
>DASWCI010000432.1:0-12142 GCA_036390195.1 Gemmatimonadaceae bacterium | reverse complement strand
ACGAAGCTGTCGCGTCACTCGGGCGTGTGCGAGCTCCGTCGTTGTCCGCTAGGCGAGATGCCTGTCGCCTGGCGCTCGATGAGGCGCGCGATCGTCGGCTCGAGCGAATAAACCCGTCTTACATCGTCAAAAACAAAGCTGTCGTGCCACCCCGCCGCCTCCGGAAAAAGACGCCGAAACCACGGCAAGTCATTACCCCACAAGACACTAACTCGTCCGATTGACGCATTGCGGGAACCCGGGCGGCCCGGAACCTGTATGCACTACCCGAATCCGCGTCTGAACGGCGGCCCAGCCGCCCGAACCAGATGCGTCCACAAACCAGGAGGTTCTTTGAAGTATTCATTTATTGCAGCAGCCCTAGCTGGACTTGCGCTGGTGTCGTTCGAGGCGCGCGCGCAGGTGTCTACGATGAAACCGGTACAGTTCGGTATTGCCGGCGGGGTATCGCTTCCAACGAGCGATTTGTCCGATGGGTCCGACACGGGGTTCAACGTCACCGGCACGATCGGAATCAATCCGCAATTAATTCCGCTCGGGATCCGAATAGACGGTGCGTACAACCGCTTCAGTCTGAAGAACGGGGCGAGTGGTGACGTTCACTTCACCAGCGTGACTGGCAATCTCGTGTACAAGTTTCCGTCGCCGACGCTTTCGCCTTACGCGATCGGTGGCGCCGGCTGGTACAACGCTGCTGTCAACCTTACCGGGTTCGGCAGCGGATCGGACAACCACTTCGGCTGGAACGTAGGCGGCGGAATTGCAATGCCGCTGAGCGGCTTCGATACGTTCATCGAGGCGCGCTACAACCAGGTCCAGATCAGTAATTCCCCTTCGCTGAAGTTCGTTCCGATCACCTTCGGAGTAATGTTCTGATCGCCGGAACACGGTGAAGAAAACGGGAGAGGGCGAAGTGCTCTCTCCCGTTTTTGTTTGCGCACTGCAACCGGGCCGCGTCTTAAGCGATACTGAATAGTCCCAATCGAAACCCATCAAACTTCGATCGAACAAAGAGCCTGATGCGCATTCTCGTAGTCGATGACGACCGATCGATACTCAAGCTTATCGCGCGCGTGCTGCGCGACGACGCCTACGCGGTGGACACTGCCTCGACTGGCGAGGAAGCTCGGATGCTGGCGCTGGTGAATGAGTACGACGGAATAATCCTGGATCTGCAACTCGGAGATCGTCACGGCTTCGAAATTTTGCAGGAGCTGAGACGTAACGGACGGCCGACTCCAGTTCTCCTCTACTCAGGCCGCGCGGACACCGAGTCCATTGTTCGAGGTCTGGACGCCGGTGCCGATGACTACGTGGTGAAACCAGTTTCCAATGAAGAGTTGAGAGCGCGAGTACGCACGATCATTCGCCGCGGTAAGGGGAGCGCCCGCGTCGGAGAACTGGTAAAAGTCGGCAACCTGACTCTCAATCGCTTGACCCGTCGCGTCACTTGCGACACCAAAGAGGTGAATCTCACCGCCATGGAGCTCAAGCTACTCGAGCACCTGATGCTGAGAGCGGGAGAGACCGTCACGCGCACTGAGCTACACGAAAAAGTCTGGGACATGCACTTCGATCCGAGTTCGAATGTCATCGATGCGCATGTGGCTCGCCTGAGGAAAAAACTAGAGGAGGCCGGAGCCTCTCCGGTTATCATAACCCGGCGCGGGATCGGCTTCGTGCTTGACACGCCAACTCGTTCCAGCGAAACGACTTAGCGAGCCGGGGATTATGACTTAACTGTCATAATCGCTTCACAATGCCGTCACAGAGGAAGGTGCAAATTGTGGCTCATCAAATGCACTCACTGATGAGCTGCCGCTCACAGTGCCTGGGAGACTCTGTAAATGGCCGGACTTCGCCGCACTCTTACTCTACTCGCACTCGGAAGCGCGATCATCTCGCGCGCGGCGAGCGCGCAGCATGGGTCGTCGGTGAGTCTCACCCACACAGTGACTGTGACTGTCCCGCCTCGCGTGAAAGTCCAGGTCACCAACGCGGCGCCAACCGTTCAGAGAGCCGGATTGGTTGCGTCTTCGCAAACGACGATCGACGGACTCGCTCTTAGCGTCAGTGCGACGCAGCCGTGGACCCTTTCGATTGCGTCAGCAGCTGGAAAGTCGAGTCTTCAGTGGTCGCACGATCGGAGCGCGGCGTTCACCGCTGTCGGCACGCGTGAGGCGACCGTCGCTTCGGGAGAGTTGTCACAGATTCCGACGGGCACCAACGTTTTCTTCCGAAATGCGATGTCGATCGAGTCGCACGATCGCGGTAACACAGACGAGTCGGATTGGGTCATGCTCACCGTCGTCGCGCCATAGAATTTTCGGATTTCCTGACGATCGGGTTTTAGAGATATCACAAGCGCATCGCGGACGAGCCTGGTAACACATTTTGTTGCCTCACAATCGTTACTGCCCGAAAGCTGGCTCGTCGTCTTGTCGGCGAGGGCTGTCAGCGCCCCTCTGTTCTGACCTGCGAAGGCGGGACACGGCGCAATAAACCCCCGCATAAACCAGATCAGCGTCCTAGGAGTCCGAAACCGCGACTCACGTGCGGGCGCACTCTCGAACAAGGAGAAGCTTTGAAGCGTTCACTGTACCTCGCGATCGCCACGATCGCACTCGTCGCAGCTCCGCGCGTCTCGAACGCGCAGCTCGGCGTACTGAAGCCGTTCAGCCTTGGTATTGCTGGCGGCGCCGCTCAGCCCATGAGCGACCTGAAGACCAGCACCGATATCGGTTACAACGGTACCGTTGCAATGGCCATCAACCTCCCTTTCATCCCGGTTGGTCTGCGCGTCGATGGCGCGTACAACCAGTTTGGTCAGAAGGCGGGTGTCCCGGCCAAGCTCCACGTCGCGAGCGCGACGGGCAACGTCGTCTGGCGTCTGCCGAGCATCGGCGTTTCGCCTTACCTGATCGGCGGCGCTGGACTCTACATGGCGACCTCAACGGTTACTGGTGCTCCGAGCCAGACTGACAACCACCTCGGCTGGAACGCCGGCGCTGGTATCAACCTGCCGCTGTCGATTTTCCATGCGTTCGTCGAAGCGCGTTACAACCGCGTCACGACCGACACTGGTTCGATGCAGTTCGTGCCGGTTACCTTCGGCATCATGTTCTAAGCTGGTCGGCTCTGGCAACAGAGTCGCGTAGTGAAACAGGGGAGGGCGATGCCCTCCCCTGTTTTTTTGTTCTCGCTGGTGAAGCTCGAGATTATCAGTAGAACTGGCGAAGTTGAATCTGAGAGGCGGTGAGATACGTTCCGTAAAAGCGAACAACATCTCCGCTCCGCAACATGTTGAATCTGTTTAGGTCGGCGTTGCTGACATTGTAAGGCAAGGTGACTGTGACTGTGCTGTAGTTATTGATGTCTATGGTGAACAGTCCATTTCGCCTGTCGACCTGACGAACGGTCCCCTGCAGCATCTGCACGTTCGACGATGAGCCGGTTCCATTCCCCGTTACGGACTGATCGACCTGTACGTAGTCCGTGTAGTAGTTGTTGCCGTTCGCCTGTACCCGCGCTGTCACTCGATCTCCGCTCTCGAGAGCCGTCGGCGAATAGTTCTGATTCTGGTAGACGACCTGCGTCTGATTGTCATAGTAGACAGGTACCGTCTGACCGTTGGACTGCTGAATCGCAATCTGCTGGGACCTCGTGTCGACGCCTCGAATCGTGCCGCTAAGCTGTCCCGATTGCGCGCCGCCGCCAAGCACGCTTCCGAGAATGTTCCCAAGCTGGTTGCCGGCGCAGGCTCCCAGCGAAGCAACCACCAGCGCCGCGGCGGCGCCCTGTCGTATTCGTTGGATTGCTGACATGTCACCCCTCCTATGGACCATCCGATAAAGAGCAATCGCGGTGCCTCCGCGCCGCCTCTATCTTTGGAGCCGATGATAAAGTTTTTGGGCCTGGTAGCCGCAGCCTCAGTAGCTTCGCTCGGGTGTACGCGTTCCGCTTCGGACAGCGGCGTATCGGCGTCGTCGACTGCCACGACTGCGACTAGTGTGACGTCCTCTACTACTATCGGGACCGTGAACGCTCAGACCGCTCGCTCTTCGCCATGTCCTCGGACCGGGCTATGGGCGCTATGCAGCGTTGAGAAGCGACTCCGGGACGCGGGCTTCGTAGTGCGGCGAGTCAGAGACGAGGCTCCGCGGCGCGCGGGCTTCAGCGTCACGCCCGCCCTCTACACTTTGGCAGGAAAGCGACTGGAAGTCTTTATATATCCGAACGAGTCGGCGGTCTCACACGATATAAGAAACATCGACACCGTTTCAGCTTCACCGCGCGGTGCGCCGAGTCCATGGCCGATGCCGCCGACTTTCCTGCGCTCCGGCAATCTCGCTGCAGTTTTTCTGACCGATAACGCGACTCAGGCGGAGCGACTCACTTTGGCGCTTACCGCCGGCGCCCCGCAGCGATAATGGCCGACCACCTTATAGGTCCGTTGCAGGTTTCGACGCCCGCGGATCTAAAGCGTTCGCGCGCACGCGGGCTGCCGGACGATCTGTTGAGAGCGGCATCACTCCGGCTCGGCGTGATGTCGTTGCTGTTCGCCGTGCTGTGGGTCGTGGGGGTGACTCTCGGTCACCTCGCTGCACACGCGATTTATCCTAACAGCGGACGGTGGCTCGAGTTCGACATCGGCGACGGAATCGCGGCCGCCAGCGTAGTCGTTTCGCTCGCGCTCTTTGCGTATACACGAAAGGGCGAGAGAGACCCGCGATTCGTCCTCGATCTTGGCCTCTGGTACATGGTTTTTACCGCGCTCGCGCTCAGCGTCATGTTTCACCTGGGCGGAGTGCCGGTGGACCAAGCCATTTTCCCCGAGATTTCGTGGATTGGGGCCGTCGTCCTGATGTTCGCCGCAATTGTTCCAACCACGCCGAGGAAGATGCTTGTGGCGGGACTCATAGCGGCGTCGATGAATCCGATCAGCATGCTGATCGCGAGGGCAGAGGGTGTTTGGAGTTTCGAGCCCGCGAGTCGCGTGCTGGTGATGCACTACCCTGATTACATACTGGTGGGCGCTGCCGTCGTCATCACTCACGTCATGACGAAGCTGGGGCAACAGGTCACCAAGGCACGCGAGATGGGCAGCTATCAGCTCGGAGAGCTGCTTGGACGCGGAGGAATGGGCGAAGTCTACAAAGCGACGCATCGAATGCTCGCTCGCCCCGCCGCAATAAAGCTGATACGACCGGAGATGTTGGGCGCGGCTGATGCCGATACGGCACGACTTGCCGTGACACGCTTTCGTCGCGAGGCCCAGGCAGCGGCGAACTTGCGGTCATCGCACACCGTGGAGCTGTATGATTTCGGCGTGACCGAGGACGGAACGCTGTACCTCGTCATGGAGTTTCTGGAGGGAATGGACCTCGAAACTCTGGTCCGTGAAAAGGGCCCGCTGCCCAGCGGGCGAGTGATTCACATTCTGCGTCAGGTCTGCGAGTCGCTCGACGAAGCGCACAGCCTTGGACTCATTCACCGAGACATCAAACCGGCCAACATACATCTGGGACGGGTGGGACTTCGGCATGACTTTGTGAAGGTGCTGGATTTCGGTCTGGTCAAAGAGGTTTCGAGCGTGAGCCGCGAGCACTCGATGGGTACCATTCCGGGGCAGATGGCATTAGGTACGCCAGCGTACATGGCGCCAGAAATGGCGCTCGGCGAACCTGTCGACGGACGCGCGGACATCTATGCGCTCGGCTGCGTGGCCTATTACTTACTAACTGGCCAACTCGTGTTCGAGGCGGAGAAAGCGTTCCAGCTAATTGCAAAACATCTCCAGACTCCGCCGGTACCGCCGTCGCAGCGGACCAAACTGCCTATCTCTTCGGAGCTCGAACGTCTGGTGCTGAAGTGTCTCGCCAAGAACGCGAACGACCGACCGAAGAGCGCGGCGCAGTTGGCCCAGGCGCTGGAGTGGATCCCCACTGATGCCTGGGGAGAGGAGCAGGCAAAGCGATGGTGGGAAATGAATGACTCGACTCCTACCTCATCAGGACCGCTCAGTGCAGCTCTTCCCCTGTACCAGCCAGCGGTGACGCACAGTCGGATCGACGGAGTCTAACTCAGCGGGACCCAATTCCGATCGCAGTTACAACGGAAGGGAGCGAGTTTGTCCGCGTTTCGCCCAGAGCAACCACTCCGACACGCACTGCTGCGGTCGGACAGCGAGCCACTTTTTGCGGATGCGTTCGAGGACGCACCCCATGCCATGGCGCTTATCGCCGCGGATGGGACCGTCCTGCAAGCAAATCGCGCGCTCTGCCGAATGCTTGGCTTTACGAGCATTGAGCTCCAACGCCTGAACTCGAGCGACATCACGCATGCCGACGATCTCGAGACCGAAGCCGAACAGAGGCGCCGGCTCATAGCGGCAGACATTGGACGCTACGAGCTCGTCCAGCGGTTTGTTCGAAAAGATGGCCAGAATCTCTGGGTCCGCATCTCCGTGTCCGCAAGCCGACGCCCTTGCCGCGAGCCATCCTATCTCATCGCCCAGGTCGAAAGTGTTGGGCAACATGATTTGGCGGATACCGGACACACGCACGATGCTTGGCTGGCCCGATTCGGAGACGCGACACTGTCGGCGATTCACGAAATCGGCAACAGCCTCACACCGCTTATGGTCAACACCGAAATGATCGTCGAGCAGACGAGGAGCGCCGACGTTCGTGACTCCGCGCGCCAGATATTCAAGGCGGCTCGCCGCATCGCGTTTGCACTGCGGCGCCTCCGCGGCATCCAGGATCCACGCGCCGTGGCGTATGTGGGGCAGGATCGGATGCTGGATTTGAGGATAGTCCCTGTCCCACTCCCGCCAACAGCAGCCGACGAAGCGACAGGCCCGCCGGACGCCGCGTGATCGCGTTGGCTGTCGCGCTTCAGTTTGGATGCGGTGCTCGGAGATCGCACCGTAATCTGAATCGGCAAAGGGTTCTGGACAGGATTCAGCCCACCGCGCAGAATTGAAGCTCCCACTCACTGGAGCTATTCGAATGCACTCGCGGATCTACTCCACAGTCCTAGCCAGCGCACTGCTGCTCCTGCCGAGGGTGAGCAGCGCACAGCAAGGCAATCCGGTTGCCGACGCATTTCGTGATTATGCAAAGCAGTCCGCCAAAAATCTGATCGCCGCAGCGGAGGAGTTTCCGGCGGATAAGTACTCCTACAAGCCCACACCAGCGCAGATGAGCGTGGCCGACATCCTGCTCCACCTCGCGCAGGGAAATGACTACCTCTGCGGAACGATTGGCGGCATGAAGGCGCCGACCCGCAACAAGGTCGCGGCAACCGACACGAAGGAAACGCTGATGGCGCGACTGCGCGAGACGTTCGCCTTTTGCGATCAGGCGCTGGCGTCGGTCAGCGATTCCAATCTGGGAGAATCACTTCCGTTCTTCGGCGGTCGATCCATGTCGCGCGCAGCGATCATGACGCTGACAACGGGCGATTGGGCAGACCATTACAGTCAGTACGCGAATTATCTCCGGCTGAATGGGATGTTGCCGCCGACTGCGAAAAAGCCGGCGATGTAGCGAGGCGCGCAGTCGGTCGAAGGCTCCAGCGCCGATTTAGTCCCGTCAAAAAAAAACCCGCAGCAGCGCATGGCTGTTGCGGGTTTTTTTCAGTCCACGGATTACGACAGTTTTACGATTGCCCCCATTTCCCGCCTTTCTTCTTAGGCGTAGGAGAGCTCCGTACCCGCTTCTTCAGGTGCTGATTCGCGCCGTCAGCAACGACGTGTTTCACATCGGCGGCGGGATCCGGGTGGCCGATCGGCCCCTCTTCATCCGCCGCGATCTCGTCGGGCGTCCGGTGCTGACTTATGGGACGCGGATTGGCAACTGTATCTGCTCTGGGATCGCTCATAGGACTTCCTCCTCATCGGTCGGAACATTCTGGACATGGAGGCCTTTCAACCGCGCGTGTCCGAAGCTTCCTGTAGGTGGAATATATACGGCTCGAGTCGTGAGAGTGGGTCGCTCATCAGCGATTTTGACGCTGAGCTGTGCAGACTACGCGACGCCTCCGGCGGGCAGGAACGCTCGCACTGCCTCGATCGTATCGGCTTCGGCCGCGCTCTTGTCAGGCCGATACGCTTTCACGCGGGCAAATCTCAGCGCGACGCCGCCGGGATAATGCGGGCTGCGCTGGACATCGTTGAACGCAACTTCGACTACGAGCTCTGGGCGCACGTAAATGATATGACCGTCACGGCGAACTTCGCGGGCCAACAGCTCTTTCGTTTGCCATCTTAGCATTTCGTCGGTCATCCCCTTGAACGTCTTTCCCAGCATCACGAAGCCACCCGTCGTCGGATCGCGTGCGCCCAGGTGGATGTTGCTCAACCAACCTTTGCGCCGCCCCGAACCCCATTCGACCGCGAGGACGACGAGATCCAACGTGCGTGCGGCCTTCACCTTTAGCCACGCAGATCCGCGCCGCCCCGCCGCGTACGGCGCGGACAGCGATTTGATCATGACACCTTCGTGGCCGCGGGCCAACGCGTCCGACTGAAATCGCGACGCCTCTTCGGGATCAGCAGTCACTATCCGCGGCACCTGTAACGAAGCAGGGGCGACGATGTCGAGTCGGACCAATCGCGCTGAGAGTGGCTCGTCCACCAGGCTTTCGCCGTCGTGCAAGAGCACATCGAAAAAAAACGGCCGCAGGGGCAGCTCCTCCCGAAGCTTTAGCACGTTGAGGCGTCGTCCGAACCGGCGCATGGTCATCTGAAACGAGTGTGGCTTTCCATCGGATGCGAGAGCGATGACCTCGCCGTCGAGGATAAGCTCGCGCGCTGGTAGTGCTCTCACAGCCTCGACCACTTCGGGCACCCCTGCCGTGACATCATTGAGGTTGCGAGTGTACACGGCGACGCGATCATCGAGACGATGCACCTGAATCCGAGCGCCGTCGAGCTTCCACTCCACGGCTGTGCGACCACCGGCGCTCAATGCATCGCTGAGTGTAGCAGCCGAATCCGCGAGCATCGGCTGCACGGGACGAAAAAGCTCGAGCTGATACTTTGCGAGCGCGGTCTCACGGTCGTCGCCGAGTACGGCACGCGCGACTGCTCCAAGATCGCCGGCCATCATCACCGCTCGACGCACACGATCTGCCGGGAGGCCAGCTGCTTTAGCGATTGCCTCGAGCATTACACCTTCGAGCGCGCCTTGCCGCACTTCGCCGATGATGAGAGCCGCCAGGAATTGCTGTTCGTCGGCCGTCGCGAGAGAGAACAGGTCGGCGAGCACCCGCGCGCGCTCACTTGCTGAATTCTTGCCTCGAACAGCGAGGAGCTGATCGAACGCTCTGTCGACGTCGCGCAACTCGAGCGAAGATGCCGTTGCGGCATCACGAGTGCGCGCGGCGGCGATACTCGCCCAGCCAACCCCAATCCGACCCTGACGCGGCCAGCCAGTCAGGAATCCGATCGCAATAGGCACATCATCTGGCGCGACGCGCGTCAACAGTGCCGCGAGCTTCGAGATCTTTTCCAAGCGACCAGGCGTTGCGGCGACAGCCGCAGAAAGGTGCACAAGCTCTTCCAGCTTCATTCATGAATTGTATTGCGCCGCCCAGCGGTCGACCGCCGCGGTTGCCACTGAAAGGAATCGAGAGGTATGCGGCCGCGGTTATCGAAGCGAATACCTTCGCGCTCGAGGAGCCGTCGCTGCCGCGCGTCCTGTCCCGCGGGCAAACTGATCGAGCCCTGTGCGTTCACGACACGTTGCCACGGAATGGATGTGTCCGCCGGCAGCGCATGAAGTGCGTAACCCACGAGTCGCGCTTGTCTTGGCATGCCAGCGAGGCGCGCCACCTGCCCGTAAGTAGCCACTCGGGCTCGCGGTATCCGCGACACCACATCGTAGATGCGGCGATACGTCGAGGTGTTTGCCATTCGCATACCTTAAGTCAGGCCGTCCTTCGGCGCAGGCCCCGCCATCAAGTATCTATTGCGCCTTCGGCCATTTCCCCTCATTGTGGACCTGGTCAGACGTTTATGAGGTGGATCGTGTTGCAACTACCGATGCCACCGGGGGGAGATACCACATGCAAAAAAACCTGTCGGCAGTTGTCGCCACGATCGCGCTCACCCTTACCGCCTGCGGTGGATCGGGTTCAACCGCTCCGAGCGGCGGCGGCCAATCCGCTTCGCTTTCCATAATAATTCCCAGCGATCTAATTGCGTCTGGGACGTCTGTCCAAGCTTCTGCCACAATCACGGACGCCGCCGGCAAAACGTCGCCGGCCTCGGGTGTGACGTGGTCGAGTTCGGACCCAACAATCGCGCACGTCGACGCTTCCGGGCTCATCACTGGCAGGCTCGTTGGGGTTGTGACGATTCGAGCCACATCTGGCGGTGTCACTGGACAAAAAGCGGTCTCAGTGCAACCAGGCGCTCCGTCAAGCGTGACGATTTACGCCGGCGATGGCCAAAGCGGGAATCGCGGATCGGCGCTTACGGATCCACTCTGCGTATGGGTGAAGGATGCGGCGGGTAACGTCATCCCCGGTGTGGTGGCGACATACGTCGTGGCAACTGGGGGAGGCACGCTCGGGGCTCCCACGGCTCCCTCGACCGACAGTCGTGGCGTCGCGATTTCGGGCTTCTGGACTCTGGGCTCAGTTGTCGGACAACAGACGGTGGTGGCTTCGGTCTCTGGCGTGGGCTCCGTCACATTCAAGGCTACTGCCCAATAGGAAACCCCGGGTGAAGACAGGCATAGCTCCTCGCGCGCGCTCAGCTCGCATCGCACTCGCGGGGCTAAGCGGACTCGCGCTTGCGATCTACGCCTGCAGCGATGTTCCTACTGCCCCGCGCGGCCAGGCGGCTGAGTCAGTAGTCGTAAAATGGGACCAGGCTGCGCTCGCAGCGGTTCGACGGACGCATCTTGGGCCACCGATGGTTGCCCGCGCCCTTGCAGTCGCCCATACCGCGATGTACGACGCGTGGGCAGCATACGATGGAGTAGCGGTCGGAACGCGGCTCGGCGCATCTCTGCGTCGGCCGCCAAGCGAGCGGAGCGACGCGAACAAGGAACGGGCAATAAGCTACGCGGCGTACCGCACTCTTCTCGATCTCTTTCCATCGGAGCAGAAGACCTTTGACAGCGTGATGACGCAGCTCGGATTCGACGGATCGGATATCTCGACCGACCCTTCCGCATCGACAGGGATTGGTAATCTTACGGCGGCGGCTGTTCTGGACTTCCGGCATCACGACGGAGCGAATCAACTTGGAGACCTCGCGCCGGGAGCCTACTCCGATTACACGGGCTACCAGCCCGTCAACGACCCATCCACGATTCGCGATCCCAATCGTTGGCAGCCTCTGCTAGTGACAGATGCACAAGGCATCACGACTACTCAGCGTTTTATTGCGCCGCACTGGGGACTGGTGACGCCGTTCGCTCTTACGTCGGGCGCGCAATTTCGCCCGGCAGCGGTGCCGAATCTTTATCCGAGCGCTGGCTACACGGAGCAGGCGCAGGAGGTACTCGATTTCAGCGCCAACTTGACCGACACGCAAAAAAGCATTGTCGAGTACTGGGCGGACGGACCGAGCACTGAACTGCCCCCGGGCCATTGGGCGCTGTTCGCCCAGTGGGTCTCACGACGGGATCGTCACGGAATCGATGATGACGCAAAAATGTTCTTCGCAATGACGAACGCCGTGTTGGACGTCAGCATCGCGGTATGGGACTGCAAACGAGTATTCGACTACGTGCGACCGATAACTGCCATCCGATTCCTGATGGCGGGCAAAGACATTCTAGCTTGGGGTGGCCCCTATCAAGGAACGCAGCTGATTCGCGGTGAGCGGTGGCAAGCGTATCAGACGGGCGCACAGCCGACTCCGGCGTTTCCGGAATTCAGCTCGGGTCATAGCGCATTCAGCTCCGCGGCGGCGGAGGTCCTTCGAGACTTTACCGGCGCCGACGTCTTCGGAGATTCGGTTGTGATAAGAGCCGGCAGCTCCGGCGTTGAGCCAGGCACCGTACCCGCTACAGACATCACGCTGAAGTGGGCCACTTTCAGCGAAGCGGCCAATCAGGCCGGAATGTCACGGCGTTATGGCGGAATTCATTTCAAGGAAGGGGACCTACAATCGCGCGCG
>DASWCI010000431.1:0-3728 GCA_036390195.1 Gemmatimonadaceae bacterium | reverse complement strand
TCCGGGTCGCCGCTCTTGACGAAGATCTCCTTTCCGGCGACGTGACAGCTGACTTCCGCCTTTCGTGCGAGATGGTCCACCGCGAGGATCACGTTGACGTCGATGACGTGATCAAAATGCCGCCGGATCCTCGAAAGCTTGTCCTCAACGTAACTGCGGATGGACGGCGTGACCGCCATGTGGTGCCCGCTGATCGTGAGATTCATGCGAGGCGTGTCTACGCGTCAAAGAGACTTTCTCATGCTCACCGAAGGAATCTGCAGCGACTCCCGGTACTTGGCGATGGTGCGACGTGCGACCACGATGCCCTGCTGGCTGAGGATCTCGGCGATCTTGCTGTCCGAAAGGGGTTTCCGGGCATCCTCCGCGGCAACCAGCTGCTTGAGCAACGCCCGGATAGCGGTCGCCGAACAGGCGCCCCCCGTTTCGGTGGCGACGTGACTCCCGAAGAAGTACTTGAGCTCGAAAATGCCGCGCGGCGTGAACATGAACTTCTGAGTCGTAACGCGCGAGACGGTGGATTCGTGCAGGCCGAGCGTGTTTGCGATTTCGCGCAGCACCAGCGGCCGCATCCCGACCTCGCCGTGCTCGAAAAAATGGCGCTGACGGTCCACGATCGCCTGCGACACGCGCAGGATCGTCTCGAATCGCTGCTGCACGTTCTTGATCAGCCAGCGTGCCTCCTGCAGCTGGTGCGAGAGCTGGCCGCCCGACTGACGGTTATTCTGCAGGATATCGGCATACATGCGGTTGATGCGCAGCTTCGGCAGCGCGTCGGGGTTGAGGCTCGCCACCCAGACGTTCTTGATCTTCTTCACCACGACGTCGGGTATGATATAGCGCGTCTCGCTGGTCGAGAATGCGGCGCCGGGACGCGGGTTGAGGCTCTGGATCAGTCTCTGGGCCTGGCGCAGCTCGTCGTCTCCGCATTGCAGCACCTTCTTGAGCTTCGAAAAGTCGCGGGCCGCGAGGAGCTCGAGGTGTTCGTGCGCGATGGCGAGTGCCGTGGCGCGGCTCGGCGTGGACTCGGGCAGGGCAAGCAGCTGCAACTCGAGACATTCGGCGCAACTGCGGGCACCCACGCCCGTCGGGTCGAAGTTCTGCAGGTGCTTGAGAGCGATGGCCAGCTCCTCGGGCTCGATCTGCAGCTCTTCGGGCACGAGCTGCGCGAGCTCCTCCATGGGCTGCGTGAGATAACCGCCTTCGTCCAGCGCTTCGATCAGGAACGCGACCAAATTGCGGTCGCGCGGTTCGAGCTGGATCAGAGTGAGTTGCCGGTGCAGATACTCTCGCAGATTGGGAGATTCGGCGGGGACCTGGAAAAAATCGCCATCGTCGGTGTCATCGCGTGTGCCCGAGCTTGAACCGCCTTCGCTCCCCCAGTCGGTGTCGGCCGAGAAAATGTCCGTCTGCGGTGGGTTCTCCGTGCTCGACTCCTCCGCGGGCGCCTGAAGGGCGGTCGCCGGTTCGCCATTCATGTGCGCGGGGGGCGACTGAATCTCGCTGTCGGCGTCTTCGCGCTCGAGGAGCGGATTTTCAGCGAGAAATCTTTCGAGCTCCTGATTCAATTCCATGGTCGAGAGCTGCAGCAGGCGTATCGATTGCTGCAGCTGAGGAGTCAGCGTCAGGTGCTGCGAGAGCTTGAGCTGTAGGGTCTGCTTCATCGAGATAAGGCGCGGGGATCTCCCTGGAGGATCGTAGTTCAGACGGGCCAAAATGGGAACAGGGGTGTATCGCGGGATGCGTTGTTCCCTACAACCTGAAATTTTCGCCGAGATAAACGCGTCTTACGTTTTCATTATAGACGATCTCATCGGGTTTGCCGAAGGCGAGCACCAATCCGTCGTTGATGATGTAGGCGTGATCGCAAATCCCCAGCGTTTCCCGAACGTTATGGTCCGTGATGAGGATCCCGATGCCGCGTTCCTTGAGAAAGCGGATGATTTTCTGAATGTCGAGCACCGCGATCGGGTCGACGCCCGCGAAGGGTTCATCGAGCAGTATGAAGCTCGGACGCGTCGCGAGCGCCCGGGCGATCTCGACGCGGCGGCGCTCGCCGCCGGACAGCGACAGTGCGGTGGACTGCCTGAGATGCGCGATATTGAGATCGCGCAGCAGCCCGGAAAGGCGGGACTCGATCTCCTCCTCGGGAAGTTCCTGCAGTTCCAGCACCGCGCGGACGTTCTCTTCGACGGTCAGCTTGCGGAACACGGAGGCTTCCTGGGGCAGGTACGACAGTCCCATGCGGGCGCGGCGATGCATCGCGAAATGGCTGATTTCCCTGCCGTCGAGATGGATCGCTCCGTCGTCCACGGCGACCAGCCCCACGATCATGTAAAAGCAAGTCGTCTTCCCGGCGCCGTTCGGACCCAACAGCCCCACGACCTCACCGCTCGTCACTTCGAGCGAGACGTCCTTGACCACGACTCGCGAGCCGTAGTGCTTCTTGAGTCCGTGGACTTTCAGCTGACTCATCGAGTTTTGCCCCGTTCGGAAGCTGCGGGGAGATCAGTCTTGCCGGCTCGCGCCGGAAACAGCCGGGGCCTGGGGCTCCGCCGGCTTTTTCGGCATGATGGTTGCGCGCACGCGTCCTTCGCGGTCGGTCCCCGACGCCTCGCCGGCTGATTTCACCGTAAAACGCTCGGTCTTGGCGTCGTAGGAGATGAAATCCCCGCGAATATCGTCCCCGCTGTCGCGGCGCAGCCGGGCGGCGTCGAAGAACTCGACGCGCTCGAGCTTGTTATCGTATTCGATCCTGAACGCTTCTCCGTCGATGTATTCGCTGTAACCATCCCGCTTGTGGCGGAACGTCGCCGGCTTGCCGCTCGCGACGCCCTGGTAGAAGCCGTCGCTGTTCTGCCGCACGACGATCCGGTCTGCGCGAATGATGAGCGAGCCCTGGGTGAGCACGACTTTTCCCTCGAAAGTGGCGACTTTCTTTGCATCGTCGGAAATCATGCTGTCGGATTCGATGTTGATCGGCTTGTCGCGATCGGCTTTCTCGGCAAGCGCCGATCCCGATGTCAACGCCCACATTGCCGCAAGACCCAGCGCCGCGACTGCGTGCGCACTATTTCCTGGATGGCACATCAAAGATGCCCTTGACTTGCGATTGCAGCATGAACTGTTGATTGTTCTTGTTCACGATCATCCCGACTCCCGTCAAGATCGAGCGCCCCTCGGAAATCGTGACCGTGTGATCCGTACGCGCGATGCCCTGTTCGGCGAGTAGATGCAGGAATTCTGTGCGAGCGCGAAACTCGGGTCGCTGCGGCGTTGCTTCGCGCAAGAAGAGCACGTTGCCGTACAAGAAAGCCTCCTCGCCCTGGCGATTGACGGTGCCGCGATTGGCGGTCGCGACGAAATTGCCGCCGTCAGCGGCGACTTGGACGAAGCGCGGATAAAGCGCTTCGCCCGAACCGTCGTCGCCAAAATGCATCATCTTTGGCGCAGAGAATGTGTACCGGAGCTTGCCCGAACCGTCCAGCCTTTGAACGGTGAAGTTCTCCACGATGGAATCGGGATCGTGCCCGACGGACTTTGCGTCCCCGCCGAAGCCCTCCAGCACGGCGTATTGCAGCCACAGGGTCAGCAACCCGAGAAACGCCATCAGAACGAGCGGCAGCAGAGGAGTAACGCGCGGCTTCATGCAAGCTGGCGGGCGATGGCCCGCTCCAGCGTGTCTTGGGCCCGCATGATCAGCTCGCAGACCTCGCGGGCGGCCCCTC
>DASWCI010000430.1:0-1543 GCA_036390195.1 Gemmatimonadaceae bacterium | reverse complement strand
CGCACCCCTGGGTGGGGTTCCTATTTCAATAAGCCTGGGAGCGCGGTTTGCCCCAGACCACCCTGCCCCTAACCTGCAACTCGACGACCCCGCTGGGACAGTACCGGTGCATGAGTTCTCCCAACTTCCCGTCAAATTCTTGTGCTGCCTTCACGTCCATGCGGTCTCGGGAGAGACCATTGCGGGCGTGGAACGATTCGGCGTACTCCGCTACCGATTGTCGAAACGGCACGGGGGCTGTCGTCTTGATGCCGTGCTGCTTGAACAGGCCTCGCACTGTGAGTTCCTGGGTAACAGTGATGATGTCATAGGGCTGAAAATCTTTGTTCATCGAGTACTCACTGAGGAAACCCAACGCATTCTTCCAGGGTGTGGGCTCTGTCACGACATCCACCACCGCGAGATATCCACCCGGCGTCAGGACGTCATGAAAACGGGGCAGGACCTTTTCCCAGTGCATCCAGTGGAGACTCGCGGCCGCCACAATGAGCGCATAGGGGGGATGCAGTGCAACATGCTCTAGAGCGCCATGGATCCAACACAGCTTCGGCTCCTCCCCACCGGGAAGCGCTTTGCCCGCTGCAATCATGCGTGCTGCGATATCCACCGCATCGACACGGTCGACCGCCTGCACTAACTGCCGTGCAATCACGCCTGGACCGCACCCTGCATCCAACACCGTACGGGTTGCCGCGTCAGCGTCGAGGAGACTGAGCAGGATCTCGAAGGTTTCCGCAGGGTAAGGCGGGCGGTACTGATAGGCAGACACAACACTCGCATCTCCGAAAATGCTCGCATACTGGGTAGCAAACTGCTTGGGTTTGGGACGCATGCTCCGGCACCTCCAACTAAGGTTGTTCTCTGCCGACCGGCGGCGTTTCGCTGCAAGCGGAGCGGGTCAGCAGTGGCACGCGCACGAGCACCTGCTATGTAGCGAAAAAGGCATAGAGTTCTGTGTAGGTCTCGTCTGGCGCTTCTTCCGCGAGGAAGTGACCGCAGTCAAGGGCGCGGCCGCGAACGTCGTCCGCCCAGTCCCGCCAAACGGCAAGTACATCATACCACACCTGCAATGCGCCCTGTCGGCTCCAAAGCGCGAGGATGGGGCATGTAATGCGTCGCCGGCCTCGGTCGGCCTCGTCGTGCTGGTAGTCCAGTGTGGTCGCGGCTCGGTACTCCTCGCAGATAGCGTGGAGCGTCTTGGGGTCACGGAAGGTGCGCGCATACTCGGCGCGCACCTCCTCCGGGAAGGCGTCCGCGGTCCCGGACCAGCCGTCTAACATGTAGTCCAGGAACATTTGCGGGTCGGCGCCAAGGACGCGCTCCGGTAGGTCGTAGGGCTGCGCCAAGAAGAACCACACCCAGAAGGCTAGCCCGAACGCCATGTCAGCACGGCGGAACGCCTCACCAGTCGGCACGAGGTCGAGCACGGCCAGCTTGAGCACGCGCTGGGGATGGTCGAGCGCCATGCGGTACGCGCAACGTCCGCCACGGTCGTGCCCGACGACGAAGAACCGGTCGAAGCCCAGTTGGCGCATCACCTCGA
>DASWCI010000429.1:0-3706 GCA_036390195.1 Gemmatimonadaceae bacterium | reverse complement strand
CCACGTCGCCTGGCGAGTTCCCGACGATGCTGCGGAGCTCGAGATGAGAGAACGAATCGATCGCGCGCGACGTCGTCCAACCGAGGTAATAGATCGGTTCTGGTTCAAGTCCGTCTATTTTCTCGAGCCCGGCGGGGTACTGTTTGAGATCGCCACCGACGGGCCTGGCTTCACTGTCGACGAGGATCCCGCGTCGCTGGGTGAGCACCTTGTCCTTCCTCCCTGGCTCGAGGCGCACCGCGGCGAGATCGAGGCGGCACTTCCTCCGATCAAGCCAGTGGCAGAATCAGGCGCGCGGCTGTAAATCGCCGGACGAGGGGCGCGCCGGGTCTTGGGTCGCGCCTTTGTTTCTCCAGCGTCTTAACGTCGGCACTTCCTTCGCGAAGCGACGAGCCAGAAACCGCGGAAAGTGCATCGAGCGAAGTTTTCCCTCGACCAGCGCAGTCATTTCCTGTGCTGTGATGTTCGGCTGAGTGAACACTCCTTTTCTGTAGCAGTGACTACAGTACTCGCTGCTGAGACTTCCGTCCGCGTTGGTTCCGCCGCCGAGCGGGTCCTTGCTGAGCGGCATTCCGCAGCTCTGACACACGGGTCCCTTGGGTCTGAACATCTTCGTCCTCCCGCTCAAGGCGCGCGAGCAGAGCGCTCGCGCGCCGGAGCCACACTCACTGAGCGCGCGTGCCCGTCGTCGTCAATGTCAGAACGGAGTCCGCTGTCTTAACCTTGTAATGTGCCGTAGTGGTGCCGGTCAGACTCCCGCCTTGAAGCCGCATCACGCCGTTAGTGGTGACCTGCACTCCTTTACGCCGCACGCTCGGAAAGTTACGGGCAACCGTAATAATGCTGTCTCCCCCGACGGTGACCTCAATCGGCATCGCCTTGCGACCAGGGAAAGTGATAGTCCAGCCAGATGTCTTGCTAGTCGCAGTCAACACGTAAGTGGTCGCAGACGTGTCGGTTCCACTCGTCGGCACTGAGCGCATGTTCCACTTGCCAGCGACGTCGGCGAGGTTGAGGGCTGCGGGAGCTGCCGGAGCGGCCGAGGTGGTGGTCGAAGCGGTAGAGGACGCCATCGCGCTGGAAGTGTCTACCGCCGCGTTCTCCTTCTTGGCGCATCCGGCGAGAACCGCGGCGCAGGAGCAAATCGCGATGCGGGTAGTGCGGTGCAGCGTGAACATAGAACCCCCCGTTGCAGGTTACGGACGGCTGTGTCGCTCGGCGTGGCGCCGAGCCAAACGAACGTAAGACCAAACGGGGCGCGCTGCAAGTGCGCGTGCATCACTGCGCCAACACGCGAGGCGCTTACTTCCTCGACTTTCTCGAAGCTATCCGCGGTAGAGAGCTATTTGTCGCGGACGTCTCTCAGCGCAGCCCGCAGTTCGTTGGTGATGAGGGTCGAGGAGTAGTCCATCAGCTGATTGAGAGCTCCCTGAAAATCGGCAACGCTCACGCTGCCGAGTGTGCTGGCGGTGATGACCGATCCGGGAATCGGACTGGAGCTCTCGACGTAGGGCGTCAGGCGGTCGCGTCCGTGAACGTTGACATTCCAGATTTCGCGTCCGGTGCGACGGTCCAGTAGCACCGCTTCGGCGTAGGTGAAGAGATACGCCGCTTCGTCGGCTTTCGCGTTGATTCCGAATCTCTCCATTCGGACTTCCATCAGATAGTCTGCCTGGTTCTCGTCGGTGACAGGTCGAGTGCCGAGATATCTGCTGGCGCGCTGCAAGGTGCGCTGGGCAAGCACAGCAGGTATGTCGATACGCGCCGTGGCGCTATCGAGGCGCGCGCTGGCGCGCCGACCTTCGCGCTCGCGAGCGACATCTGCGCCGGCCCTGACAACAGCTTCTACGGGATTCTGCGAATTCCGAAGATCGTAGTGACTCGTGAGCAACTCGGGAGATGGCGGCGCGAGGTACACCACGGCAAGCGTCCGACTGGAGAACGGATACTCGGCGAGATGGTGTCCGCCACCGCAGGCAGCGAGTGCCGCGACCAGCGAGCACGCGCCGGCGAGAGCGCGGGCCGATGTACGATTGGGGCGCAACGAAAACGTACTCATTTGATTATCCTGGTCGAATAGATATGAGTAGCGGCGCCCCAGGAGGGTCGCCGCTCTTCTCAATACCTAGACGACAGGCGTGCCGACGGCGTTACGCTTGCGCCGTACTACTTTGGCGAGCCCTTATAGACAACCTTCCAGACCCGCCCGCCCTTGTCGTCGGTGATGTAGAGAGCACCGTCCAGACCCTGAGCCAGCCCTGCCGGGCGATGCGCCGCGCGATCAGGTTCCTTGATGGCACCCGCGAAGCCGTCGGCAAAGATTTCGTACTTCGCCGGATCTACTGGCTTCCCACCAGCGAATGGAACGAACGTCACGTTGTATCCCTGCTGCGGCCCCGGCGCACGGTTCCACGACCCGTGAAATGCGATGAAGGCGCCGTTTCTGTAATGCGCGGGGAACTGCGAGCCGCTATAGAAGAGGAGCCCGTCAGGAGCCCAGTGAGCGGGGAACACTGCTTCTGGCGCTGTCTTAGCGCCGCAGACGCCTGTTGGCGTTACGACCCCGGTAGAATGCCCTCCGTCACCGCCGTACTCGGGCGCGAGCATTAGCTGATGCTGCTGTCCGTCATAGTAGCAGTACGGCCACCCGTAATCGGCGCCCTCATTGATCTTTAGTAATTCCTCGGCGGGAAGATTCTGTCCCTGCTCGGGGGCGTACAGCTTGGGCCAGTTCTCGTATAGCTGGTCGCGACCATGTTGGGTCGAGTAGAGCTGACCGCCGGGATCGAAGGCGATGCCAACCGCGTTCCGAATACCGGTAGCATATCGCTCGGCGGGCGAGAAGCGCTGGTTTGTTTTGTTCGCATCGTAACGCCAGATTCCGGCGCGAGTCTGAAGCTCGGTGCATGGCTTGTGGCCAGGCGATCCAGCCACTCGGCTTTTTATCTGGCACGAGTTGGTGGCCGAGCCAACGTCCATGAAGATGTTGCCGCTTGCGTCGATCACGAACGGGTGCATCGGGTGGTCACCGTTCGCTGGCAGATTCCCGACGATTGTCTCCGATGCGGTCGAAGTGGGACTCATGCCGTCTGGTGAGATCGCGTAGCGGACGATTCTCTTGGCGACGGTGTCGCCTTCTTCAGCGTAGAGCGCACCCTTGTAGATACCGATCCCGGTCCCGCCCTCATTTCTCTGCCGCGCGTCCGGTCCGAAGCGCTTGATAATGTCGGCCTTACCGTCGTTATTGGTGTCGCGCAGAGCGACGACAAAACTGCCCGGGTGCGTTGGGCCCTGATAATAGCGGCCGCTCCAGGTGTTGACGTACACGTCGCCGTTCGAGCTGACGACGATGTGTCTGGCGTGCCCGATTGTGTCCGCGAACACGGTTGCGCAAAATCCGTCGGGCAGAGTAATGCCGCCATTGTCTGATGCGCACTTGGTGGCGCTCGCCGTCTGCGTGCTGCTGGCGGCAGCGGACTCGCTAGTGGCGGTTCCTTCCTGTTTTGCGCATCCGATTACCGCCAGGGCCGTGACGACTGCGAGTGGAAGCCCGTGGCGGCCTGCTTCGCCAATGACGTTGTTCTTCCCGTATTTCATTTTTGACCTCGACGATGGACGCCCGATTTATCAGCGCCTGGTTGGCACCCGCCGCCCGCTGACAGGACCAAGGTCGATCATGAGCGCGAGGACAAGACCAACGACCGGC
>DASWCI010000428.1:0-2505 GCA_036390195.1 Gemmatimonadaceae bacterium | reverse complement strand
CAAAACATACGGTAATCTGATGGTCGACCTCCGCGCGACCAATAACAAGCTGATCGATCGCAGCCAGCGCATCGTGATGGAAGTCTGCGGCGTTTCGCGTGATGAAGCGACGAAACTCCTGGAACGCGCCGACAAGAGTGTCAAGCTCGCGATCGTTATGCAGAAGAAAGGCGTCTCGCGGCAGGAAGCGGAGAAGCTGCTCGCCGAGAATGGCGGCGTGATCCGTCGGGTGACCAAGGATCCGCCACCACCCATCAGAGAGAGTTAGGGTGGCTTCCGCCGTCGTTGTCGGTTTGATGTCGGGCACCTCACTCGACGGAATCAGTGCGGCAGTAGCGCGCTTCCGCGATGCGAGCGATGGGCGTATCGACGTCGATCTCCTCGCTTACACCTCGCGCGCGTACTCCAGTGCCGAGCGTACGCGACTGAGCGCGGCACTGGGCGGCGGCACTCCCGCCGAGTACTGTCGGCTCAATTTTGACCTCGGAGGTTGGCTGGCTGATGCCGCGATCCAGGTGATGGCTGAAGCCGGAATTGCGCGGGAAGACATCGCGGCGATTGCATCCCATGGTCAAACGATCTGGCACGAGCCCGGGCATTCCACCTGGCAGTGGGGCGAAGCGTCCGTCATCGCTGAGCGAACAGGGATTGACGTGATCAGCGACTTTCGCGTGCGCGACGTCGCCGCGGGCGGTCAGGGTGCGCCACTCGTGCCCATCGCGGATGCGATGCTCTTCTCATCATCGTCTGAATGGAGAGGGCTACAGAATCTCGGTGGCATCGGCAACATCACAGTCGTGCCGCCGCACGGCCAGCTCGACGGCGTTCGCGCGTTCGACACGGGCCCCGGTGTTGCCGTCATCGATGGAGTGACGCATGCATTGCGACCAGATCTCACCTACGATGTGGACGGCAAGCTGGCGCGCTCCGGAAAGCCAAGTATGCGGATAGTGAATGAGTTGTTGGCGCATCCCTACTTCAGCGCGCCTCCGCCAAAGTCTACCGGTCGCGAGCTGTTCAACTCGGATTACGTCCAGAAACTGATTTCGACCGCACGATCAACCGGCGCCAGCGACGAGGACATAATCGCCACCGCCGTTCGGCTCACGGCCGACAGCATCGGCGACGCGTACCGACGCTTCATCGCCGAACCCGTGCGCGAAGTGCTTGTTTCGGGAGGCGGCGCGAAAAATCCGGCGCTGTTCGCCGCGATCGAGAAAGCCGCCGCGCCGATTGCCGTTCGCCACTTCGACGACGTCTATTTCGACGGGGAGGCCAAGGAAGCAGTGGCCTTTGCATTGCTTGGATATTTGCACGTGATGAAACACCCTGGGAACGTGCCCTCTGCAACTGGCGCTCGCGGTCCGCGCGTTCTCGGTAAACGCACGCCAGCGTGAGCGAGATCGCCGAGCTCTTCTACCCGGCCGTGCGCTGGGACGCCTCGCGAGGCTACGAGGGCGAGCGCGCAGGCATCGAGCAGGCCCTGAAGCTAGGAGTGGGCGGGTTCATATTGTTTGGTGGTCCGGCAGAGCACGTTGCCGCGCTGACCGAGGATCTTCACTCAAAGTCGCGCAATCCTCTTCTGATCGGCGCCGACCTCGAGCGAGGCGCGGGACAGCAGTTCGCAGGACAAACTGCGTTGCCTCCGCTGGCAGCGATCGCGTCCCTCGGAGATGTCCAGGCCATCAGGCGGGCGGCCGCTGTGAGTGCCCGAGAAGCGCGAGAGCTGGGTATCAACTGGATCTACGCGCCAGACTGCGACCTCGACGTCGAGCCGAACAATCCAATCATCGGAACGCGCTCGTTCGGTAGCGATCCGGAGCAGGTCGGTGAGTATGCGGGCGCCTGGATCGACGCGTGTCAGGCGGAAGGGGTGCTCGCTTGTGCGAAACATTTTCCCGGCCACGGCCGCACCACCACCGATTCGCACAAGGAGCTGCCGCGCGTTGAAGAGTCGGCGGACATCGTCAAGCAGACGGACCTGGTCCCTTTTCGCCGCGCGATCGAGCGGGGAGTCGCGTCGATCATGTCGGCACACGTTGCGTTCCCCGCGCTAGATCCAAGTGGCGCACCAGCAACGCTCTCGCGCGAGATTCTCACCAACCTGCTGCGTGAGGAGCTCCAGTTCACCGGTCTCGTCGTTACCGACGCGTTGATAATGGAGGGAGTGCTCGGTGGGGGAGAGGCCGAGGCGGTCGTTCGGGCGGTCGACGCCGGATGCGACTGCTTGCTCTACCCGTCTAACATCGTCGAGTCCGAGCTGGCAGTTCGAAACGCGATCGACGAAAACCGGCTCGATGGAGAGAGAGTCCATCAGTCGATCGAGCGGCGCAAAAGATGGGCACGTTGGGCGGCATTGTCGCGAGAGACCAATCGGCCGGTGCGCGACGAGAGCGGATGGTCCAGTCAGCTGGCCGAGCAAGTGGTCCACATGGTGCGAGGCAAGCTTCCGGCGCTGGAGCAGCCCTGGCATCTCGTAATCGTGGATGATGATGTCGGTGGACC
>DASWCI010000427.1:0-3459 GCA_036390195.1 Gemmatimonadaceae bacterium | reverse complement strand
CGGGGTCCTCGGGACCGTGATTGTGAATGGCAAGCTTGATGTCGTACTGTTTCACGAACTTCTCGATCCGTGGCAGCACGGTCGGCTTGCAGGTCCCAACAATGAGCGGCATCCCCGCAGTCTTCGCATAGTCGAAATATTTTCGTACGCCCTCGTCAGTATCGGTCTCGAACGTGATCATGCCGCCGCCGACGATCTCGAGACCTGCCGCCTCCACTTCGTGTCGCGCGGCGGCGATCTCTGCCAGCGACGCGTCGTACGGGAGATGCACCGACTTCAGATTGATGAACCGCGTGCCGAGCGCCTTCGTCATCTGAATGGCCTGGGCGCGCGAAAAATTCCGGAGCGAGTAGCTGGCAACGCCCAGCTTGACTTCGTTGTCCTTTGCAATCTTGTCCGCAAAACCGCGCCGCTCTGGAGCCGGGACGGCGCTGGCAGTAGCGCACTCGGTCAGTGCCGCGCCAACCGTACCGAGCGCCGCCAACTTTAGGAACGTGCGGCGTGGGACATGGTGATCGGACATCGCTCTCCTCACTGGATTCAAGTCAATCGATAGGCTCGCTTCGCAAGATCGTATGCCATTGCTCGCGCCATCTCCCTCGCATCAGACATGTCAATCACGTGACGCGCGACCAAACCGCCCAGGTAATTCGCGTCCACCCTTCGCGCCAGATCGTGGCGAGCGGGGATCGAGCAGAACGCGCGGGTGTCATCCGTGAAGCCCGCGGTATTCTCCATTCCAGCAGTCTCAGTCGTCTGTTGGCGAAAGCGCATCATCCCCTCGATCGAATCATGGAACCACCACGGCGCACCAAGCAACAGCGCGGGATAGTGGCCCGCGAGGGGCGCGAGCTCTCGACTGTAGGTCGACTCGTCGAGCGTGAACACGATGAGCTGAAAGCGCGGATCATTCCCGTACGCATTCAGCAGCGGACGCAAGTTGCGTGTGAACTCTGTCGCTACTGGAATGTCGCCGCCGCGATCAGATCCAAAACGTCGATACACTAGCTCGTTGTGATTGCGCAATGCACCGGCGTGCAATTGCATCACCAGCCCATCGTCCACCGACAGCCGCGCCATCTCCATGAGAAGATGCGCCTCGAACAGTGCGTCCTCCTCCTCTGTCGCCGAACAGCGAAGCGCTTTATCGAATATTCGGTCCGCCTCGGACTCATCGAGCCGCTCGGTGCGCGGCGCGACGACGCCGTGGTCCGTTGCGGTCGCTCCCATCGTCTTGAACTCCTCGCGTCGACGGGCGACAGCGCCCACCAGTTCCCCGCAACTACTGATCGTGCCTCCAGCGATTCCCGCAAATCGTTTGAGCTCCGCCAACCATCCGGGCGAAGCGATCCGGAACAACGCGTCGGGTCGAAATGTTGGAATTACCCGACCTCCGAGTTCCGCCGCGCCCAATGCCCGATGATGCTCGAGCGTGTCGCTCGGCCCGTCGGTTGTCGCCAATACCTCGATCTTGAATCGCTTGAATAGCGCGCGCGGGCGGAATTCCGGAGACTTTAGCCGCTCCGCGATCGCGTCGTACACGTGCTGAGCGGAAGCTGAGTCCAACTCACGCTGAACACCGAATACTTCGTGCAGCTCGTACTCGAGCCAGGCGCGCGTTGGCGTCGCGCGAAACAAGTGCCAGTTGTCGGCGAAGGTTTGCCAGATTTTGCGCGGATCCAACTCGGCCGCGGGAGCAGTTCCGTCGATCGGCGCGATGCCAAGCGACTCGAGCGACACGCCGCGAGAGTACAGCATCCGCAGGATATAGTGATCCGGTGTGATGATGAGCGACGTCGGATCCGCGAACGCATCATTCTTCGCGAGAATGGCGGGATCGACGTGTCCGTGCGGCGAGATGATCGGCAGCGCACGCGTCTCGTCGTACAACGCTCGTGCATGCCGCCGAATTACCGGATCGGAATCGAAGTAGCGATCTTCGTGAAGCTCCTTCACACCACGGGCTTCCACCGCGGGTCGTACTGGCGCGACCAGAGCCTGGCCGCCTCCTCGTCGCGGAGGATGTGTCCGGTCTTCGGATCGATCGTGAGCTTGCGACCAACTTGCTGAGAGATAGTCCCGAGGTGACACAGCATTCCGGTTTTCGCGCCGTCCTCTATCGGCGCCGAGAGCTTCGTACCCGTGCGCACGGCGCTGACGAAGTTGTCGATGTGGAGCTGCGTCAGCCAGTCGTCCCCAACTGTGTTCAGGCTATCGCTCTTCGGTGCGGCCGTTACCTGCTTGACAATCTTGTTCTTGAGGTCGTAAAGGACGTAGCCGTCCCGATCGACTACTACGCTGCCGTTGGTGCCGAGTATCGTGGTGCCACGCGAACGCTCGTACAGATCGAGTCCGTTGCAGCTCTGGCCCTGCCAGATGATGCTTCGGCCGCCTTCGAATACAAACGTCGCTTCCTGCGTGTCGGGGAACTGCCAGTCGTCAGCGTAATGGAAGCGGCCGCCCGTCGAGATGACACTCGTCGGATAGTCGACGCCGAGCATCCAACGCCCCACGTCGATCTCGTGCGTTCCGTTGTTGCAGATCTCACCGGTTCCCCAGTTGGTGAACCAGTGCCAGTTGTAGTGGATGATGTTGTCTCGATAGGGAGTGCGCGGTGCGGGGCCCTGCCACAGCTCGTAGTCGAGATTCGTCGGCACGGGGACCACTTTGCCCTTCCCTATTCCGGTTCGCGTATTGGCGTACCAGGCACGTGCGAGATACGGCATGCCGATCACGCCTTCACGAATCCACTGCAGGACATCGACGAAATGCGGACCGGAGCGAGCCTGGGTGCCGAGCTGCACGTGGAGCTTGCCATGTTTGCGCGCGGCTGCGACGATGAGCTCGTCTTCGCGCGGGTCGTGACCACTCGGCTTTTCGACGTAGACGTGCTTTCCCGCGTCGAGCGCCAGAATCGTGGCTGCAGCATGCCAATGATCGGGCGTGGCGATGACGATCGCATCGACGCTTTTGTCGTCGAGCATGCGCCGAAAGTCACCAACTGCTTTGGGCGGCGGAGTCTGAAGAGGCGAGATTTCCGCAAGTGCTTTCGCGAGCACCTTGGAGTCAACATCACAGAGGTAGCCGACAGTGGTGTTTGCCCCACGCGCGAACGACCGAGCCGGCACCATCCCTCGCCCATTCAGTCCCATTATGCCGACAACCATTTTCTCGGCGGGCGACCCTTCATATGCGAAGAGCGGACCGATGCTGCCTGATGCCGCCAGAGCACCAAGTCCGACGGATGCCTTCTTGAGAAAATCTCGGCGGTCTAAAGGATCTTTCGGTTGCATGGCATACCCCCGAGTTACAAGACGCGGATCTTAATGCTTCTGAAAAACACTTCGTCGACGTGGTCCTGAAGCACGATGTGGCCGGCGCGCTTCTCCGCGAAACCCTTGATGTCGCGGTATTTGCTCCTCGCCAGAAGCAAATCCATTCGCGGCGTGCCGAGCTCGA
>DASWCI010000426.1:0-19619 GCA_036390195.1 Gemmatimonadaceae bacterium | reverse complement strand
TGTGGGGCGAATTAGCCTTGAAAGTTAGCTGGGCCTGACGCGTCGGTCAACCCTTCCGGGAACTGCAATGGCAATGAATCGCATCTAGAAGTAACGCGTTGCGGGTTGCCGGTAGCACCGTTCCGGGTTGCCGGTGAACTGCGGTGCGAACTTGCTGACCCACGTCCATGGTAAAGCAACTGCAACTGGCGTTGCCTTTGCCGTCACGCCAGCAGAAAAGTTCGTGTCGTAGTTACGGGAATCCGGCAACCGTGCTTCCGGCAACCCGCAACGCGTTATTTGTAAGTGAAGAGAATGCCGGACCGTTTGTTACGCAATGGCGTACTGCTGTGTGACGTCCCTTCCCTGCGCCTTGACCACCAGCTTGAACTCGTCGGGCTTCAAGAGCGGATCATCGCGGAACTCAAGCGAGAAGTTCGCGGCCTTCTGAAGCTTCTGAGCGAGGTCGCGCTCCTGCTCGAGAACGTACATCGCCACATCGGGATGTAGCTTCACCAGCAGATTGTCGCGCCGTCCCTCAACCGCCATTCGCTTCACCGAACGCTCCATTCGCCGGACGATAGTTTCTGGTGTCAGCACACGGCCCGTTCCATTGCAGGTCGGACAAGGTTCGGTCGACGATTGATAGTGACTCTGACGCACCCGCTGGCGAGTCATCTCGATCAGCCCGAGGTCGCTCACTGCGAAAGCCTTCGTCCGCGCGCGGTCGCGAGAGAGGTGTTGTCTCAGTTCCTGAAGGACGCGGTCGCGATTCGCCTTCGTCTCCATGTCGATGAAATCGCAAACGATGATTCCCCCGACATCGCGCAGCCTGAGTTGCCGCGCCAATTCCTGCGCCGCTTCCATGTTGGTTCGCAAAACGGTCTTCTCGGGATCCTTCTTGCCAGTGTAGCGGCCTGAGTTTACGTCGATCGAGACGAGAGCCTCGGTTGGCTCGATAATGAGATAGCCACCAGAGGGGAGATCGCAGCGCCGCTTGAAGATGTCTCTGATCTCCGATTCGATCCCCGCAGTATCGAACAGCGGGACCTGGAACTCGTAAAGCTTGACCCGTGGAATCAGATCGGGTGCGATGTTCTTGAGGTAGCCGACGATCTCGTTGTAGACCTGCTTCGAGTCCACGCTCAGTGTGTCGACCTTGTCGCTGAAGATGTCGCGCACGAGTCCGCGGGTGAGACCACTCTCGCGATTCACGAGAGAAGGCGCTTTCTGAAAACTCGTCTTGCGCTGGATCTTCTTCCACTGCGACATGAGACTATTCAGCTCACGCTGCAGCATCTCCGGTGTCACGTCCTCGCTCACGGTTCGGACGATCACCCCACCGGATTTCTCGGGCAGGATACTCTGGACCTGCTCCTTGAGTCTGGCCCGCTCGGGTGCCGATCCAATTTTTCGGCTGACCCCGACCTTCGATGAGTCAGGGATGTAGACGAGGAACCGGCCGGCAAGTGAGATCTGCGCTGTAACCCTCGGTCCTTTCGTCGAGATTGGCTCTTTCGAGATCTGGACCAGAATTTCCTGGCCGCGTTTCAGTGCTTCCTGAATGAGTGGGGCCTTCGCGCGACGTCCGCTGCCGTTGCTCCCATTACCATTGCCGTTTCCGTTTTTCTTCTCGACCGGCTCGTCGTTCTCGTCATCTTCGTCGTCTTCATCTTCCGCCTCGTCGGCGGATTGCCTGACGAGATCCGAGGCGTGGAGAAAGGCGCTCTTCTCGGTACCGATGTCGACGAAGGCTGCCTGGATTCCGGGGAGCACAGCGTCGACCCGGCCCAAATAAATGTCACCGACCATACGTCGGTTGTCTGGACGATCGACGAGAAGCTCGACGAGTTTCCCGTCCTCCAGAATCGCGATCCGCGTTTCACGCGGAGTCGCGTTTATGAGGATTTCTCTTTTCATTGTTGCCGTCTCACCACTCCGCAGGGCGACTCGGCGAGCGAAGCGAAGGACGGTTCAAAAAAGTCCGCGCGGTCGTGCTACAGGGCCGCGTTATGATTTTCCTTGAGTTTTTCACTATCAGCGCCACTCATCCATGTGTTCGGGACCCACGAGTCGCGCGAGTTCCCCATGCATGAGAAGCAACAGTCAGTAAAGACAAATTTACGGAGACAAGGTGTGTTTCCGCAACGGCGACAACAACTTACGCGCAGCAGTTAACGTCGCTACCGAAATCAGCCCGGCACCAGATATGTGACTGGCAGGCTCAGACTCCCGTCACAAGGCGACGGATGAGCCACACAGCGGCGACACCGTTTTTCGTCACCCAGATCAGCCACGCCATCACGAGGAGAAAAGTGAGTCCGGCTTTCCATTCACCGTGCTTCAAGTAAAGGTCGAGGCTGAATCCGTCTCCGTCGTCCGGATGCGTCGCCTTCCACGGAGTCGGTCGCGGCACGAAGACGGGGACATTCGCGGCGTACGCCTCGTATGCCTCCGGAAATCTTTCCGCGATGTTAGCTCGCTCGCGCTGCATCGTCGGCGCGTAGATAAACGCGAAGAATGCTACCACCAGCAACAACAACGCCCAGTGAGCGGCGACGGCGAACCCAGCGGCAATCAGAAAACTCCCGAAGTAAAGCGGATTCCTGGTGTGCGCATACGGACCAGTTGTCGCGAGTCGCTCATTCTTAGAGATGTGGCCCGATGCCCAGGCGCGGATGATCACGCCGATCAGAGCAATCAGTCCACCCACCGCCAATGTCAGCGGGGTCGGCCGCGCAAAAACGAGGTAGCTAATGCCGAGTAGAAAGCCGAGCGGGAGTCTGAGCCGCTTTGCGACCTCGGAATAGGTCAATCCGCAAGCTCCTTGAGGAGGTGTCGTGCGATCACGAGTCGCTGAATCTCCGACGTTCCCTCTCCGATCTCGCAGATCTTCGCGTCGCGGAACATCCGCTCGACCGGGTACTCCTTGGTGTAACCGTACCCTCCGTGGATCTGAATCGCCTTGATGGTAGTGCGCATCGCCAGTTCGGAGCAGTAAAGCTTTGCAATAGCGGCTTGCTTGCCGAACGGCTGCTTGTTCTGCGCCAGCCACGCTGCATGAAACATCAAGTGCTTTCCGGCCTCGATCTCAGTGGCAATGTCCGCGAGCTGGAACTGGATTCCCTGAAAGCTGGAAATTGGCTGTCCGAACTGCTTCCGGAGAGTCGAATAGCGAAGCGATTGCTCGAAGGCGCCCTCGGCGATGCCCAGTGAAAGCGAGGCGATCCCGACGCGGCCCGAATCCAATGTCCGCATGAAGTTGTTGAATCCTTCGCCCTCTTCGCCAAGAAGATTCTCGGCTGGGACTTCGACATCCTCGAAGATTAGCGACCGCGTGTCGGACGCACGCCAACCAAGCTTGTCTTCCTTCTTCCCGGAGCGAAAACCAGGCATCGAAGGAATTGAATCGTCGTGCCCGATGCCGAGCCCATTGGCCTTGTCCAGGTCGCTGGCTTTTTTTGTCACGATGAAAGAGCTGATTCCCTTCGTGCCTTTGCTTGGATCGGTCACGGCAGTCACGACGAAGATCTCGCCAACACCACCGTGAGTGATGAAGATCTTGCTGCCGTTCAGGACGTAGTGTGCCCCCTTATGTACGGCAGTCGATCGGGTGTTCGCTGCGTCGCTGCCGGCGCTGGGTTCAGTTAACCCGAAGCCCCCGAGAACTTTCCCGGAGGCGAGCAGCGGCACGTATCGCTTCTTCTGAGCGGGCGTCCCGAAATTCACGATTGGCGATGTGCCGAGGGTCGTATGGGCTGAGATAGTGATCGCGTGCGACGCGTCGACCTTCGCCATCTCGTTGATCACGATCACGTAGCTGAGAAGATCGAGCCCGGCGCCGCCGAGCTCTTCCGGCCAGGGGATACCGAGCAAGCCGAGCTCGCCCATTTTCTTAACGTTCGCCCAGGGAAACTCTGCTTTCGCATCGAGCTTCGCGGCGACCGGCGCTACTTCACTGCGCGCGAACTCGCGGACCATGTTGCGAACCGCGAGGTGCTGCTCCGAGAAGTAGAGCGAATCGTCCATTGGGTTACTCTTTAACGGTTCTCGGCTGCTGGAAAATTCTCGGGATAGAGGGAGACGCGAACGTAGTTGTCGGTTCGCAGATACTTTACCGCCGCACGCTGTAGGTCCTCGACCGTGAGAGCGGAGATGAGCTTCTCACCATTCGGGATTTCCGCCAGCGGCCAGCCGCTTTGATCGAACGTCGAGATCTGTGACAACCAATAGCCATTCTGCTTGATCGCAGTCTCGCGGGCGCGAAACGCCGCTTCCTTTACCTTAGTGAGATACTCCGCTGTCGTTCCAAAGCGCTTGACACTATCGATCTGCGCGAGCGCTGCGGCAGTGAGTGCTTCTAGACGCTCCGGGGCGGATCCAAAGCCGATCGTAAACCGGTAGGAGGGCCGCGGATCCCTGGTGGCGCCGGGGTTGACGCTCACGCCATACGTACCGCCGAGATTCTCACGCAGTGCTTCGCGCAGCTTGATGTTGAGTAGCTCTGCGAGCGCACTCAGATAGTAGCGATTCTGTCTCGAGTACTCGAACGGGCCCGTGAAGATGAGTGCGGTCCGCGCCTTCGGCTCCGCTCCCTTCTTTACAACGCGCTGCACGACACCCGTCGGCGGACGTATTCCAGTGTCTCGCCACGTTTCCTTGCGTCCCGTCGACGGAAGGGCGCCGAGCCATTTCTCGATCAGTGGCCTGATGGAATCGGGCTCGAAGTTACCGACGAAAACAAAGGTGAACCCGCTCGCGTCGGCGAACCTATCCTTGTAGAAATCGAAAGACTTCACCGGATCGATTCTGTCGAGGATCGCGGCCGAGACGGGCTGCTCTCGCACCGAGTGCTGGGCCATCGTGACCTGGAGCGTGTCGCTGAATGCAGCCTCCGGACTGGCGCTGCGATTGGCGAGAACGCCCTTGAAGCGTCCGATGAAGGTGTTGACCAGCGATGTATCGAGTCTCGGCTGCGTGAAATACAGGTAAACCAGCTGCAGCATTGTGTCGACGTCGCGCTGCGAGGCGCTACCCGAAATTCCCTCGCTCAGGTCGTCGATCGAGGGGTACACGCTGACTTGTTTGCCGGCAAGGAATTTCTGCAGATCGATCACGGTGAATTTGCCGACGCCGCTGGTGGTGGGAATCAGATCGGCAGCACTGGCGGCGATATAGGAAGCGTCAGGAAGCAACGATGCTCCGCCAGGACTGTACGAGGTGAAGGTGATCTGATCGGCGTTGAAGTCAGTCGGTTTGAGCAAAACGCGGACGCCGTTCGACAACCTCCACTCGGTGACTCCAACTTCCTTGATCTGCCGCTCCGAAATCACTCTGCCGCCAGTCGGGTCTCTGTCCACTAGCTGTTGGGACGGCGAGGTCTCAGAGTATGCCGCGATGTCGGCACCCTTTACGGCATCGAACGCCAAAAGCAACTCGCCGCGGCTAGGATTGGCAATTCCAGGTTTGTCGGGCGATGTCGTCGCCAAAACCCGATTCGTATCGGTCATCCACTCGCCCGTCAGCTTGTTGACCTCGGCGAGTGTGATTCCGGGCAGCAGACGCGCGACTGCGTCGAGATCGTACTGGATGCTGGTGGATGGCTCCGACTGCAGAAATGCGGATACGTAAGACTCGGCGTACACGTCCGAGTTGGTCTTGTCCCGCTCTGCATACTCCTGTTCGATTCCACGCTGCAAATCTTTCTTGGCGCGATCCAGCTCGGATTGAAGGAATCCAAACCGCTTTACCCGCTCGCCTTCGGTGAGAAGAGCATTGAGACCGCGCTGAATTCCATTATCGGCTACCATCGCAGTGAGTGAGAACGATTCGGCCGATCGGACGAGATCACCCTGCGAAGCGGAGGCATTGATGAACGGCGGATTGGGCTTCTGCGTGATCTCAGAGAAGCGGTCGTTGAACATCGAGCCGAAAAGCTCTTCCACCAGATGCTGGCGGTAAGTAGCCGTGGTTGTGTTGAAGCGTTTCGGCTGCTTGTACAGGAGCCGGATGACCGAGCGCGTCGCCTCCTTATCGCTGTTGATCGAAACGAGCGTGCTGTCGTGCGGCGGCACAGGGAAAAGTGCACGCGCTCGCGGATCGACCGCGCGAGGAATGGAACCGAGATAGCGTTTGATCAGGCTCTCAATTTGTCGCTTGTCGAAATCACCGACGGCGACTACCGCCATCAGGTCGGGTCGATACCAGGTGTCATAGAACCGCCGCAAGGTCGACGGCGTGTAAGTCTCGAGAACGGACTTAAGCCCAATCGGTAGCCGCTCGGCGTATTGCGATCCCGAGAAGAGAATCGGGAACCATTTATTCTGCATCCTGTTTTCCGCGCCCTGCCCCAGCCGCCACTCCTCGATTACAACCGGTCGTTCCTTTTCTATCTGGGACGGCTCAAACGCGACGTTGTGTGCCCACTCCGACAAGATCTGAAATCCCTTGTCGACAATCACCGCCGTGTCGGTAGGAATGGTGATCATGTACACCGTTTCGTCGAAGCTGGTGAATGCGTTGATGTCTGGCCCGTACCGCATCCCCACTGACTCGAGGTAGCTGGAGATCTGGTTCCTGGCGAACCGTTTCGTACCTCTGAACGCCATGTGCTCGACCATGTGAGCGAGACCCCGTTGGTCATCGTCCTCGAGGACGGAGCCAGCGTTGACTACGAGTCGCAGCTCGGCACGCTTCTCCGGCTTGTGATTCTCTCGGATGTAATAGCGCATCCCGTTCGGCAGAGTCCCGACTGTGACGGCCGGATCGAACGGCAGCGAAGCAGCGGCCGCGCTTGATGTTTGTTGCGCGGACGCAACCAAGGGTGTGCCGGCCGCGAGGGTCGCGAAGGACGCTGCGCAGAAAGCAAACGCAAGGATTAATCGGATTCGAGTTCTCATTACTTCGCCGTCAGTGGTTGGTGGCGTAATGCTTCACGCCGCCTCAGTGTCATCAGCCTTCGAAATAGCGTCGAGAAATCGTGCAGCATACCGCTCGAGCTTCATTGGACCCACTCCGCGCACGCCTTCAAAAGCAGTCAGCGACCGCGGGCGCCTTACCGCAAGCTCGGTAAGGGTTCGATCAGAGAATACAATATACGGGGGCACGTGTTCCTCACGGGCGATCGCTGTTCGAACGGTCTTAAGGGTTGCGAGGAGCCGCTCCTCAGCCGGCCCTACAGTCAAGTCGTCGGCAAGCTCTGGAACCCGAGATCTTGACTGTCTCGACATCTTCTCGGGTCGCTGCCTGGTGGGCGACTCATTTTCGACGGCCGCGACTGTCCGAATGCCAAGACAGTTGTCACAACCAGCACATGCTGCGCTTGCCGCCGGATCGCCGAAGTAGCGAAGCACGAACCCGCGACGACATTCTCTCGTGTATGCATACCTTTGCACGGCTTGCAGCTTCGAGAGCTCGGCGGCCCGGCGCCGATCGAGTATGACCCAGTCAACCTTGAATCTCGAAAGTGGAGCGGTTCGATCGGACAGATAGAGCCCGCTTCCCAACCGATCCCAAACAAGGAACTGACGATCCTGAAGCGCCTCGAGTAAGGGCGTCGCAGCGGCGGAGCCGCCGAGACCGGGCGGCAGCCCGTCGAGATCGACGACCGCTCCCGTGCCTAGAGCCGGCCCGACGCCACGCCACAGTGCGCGAAGAAGTCCAAGCTCGCTATTACTCTCGCCGGTCAATTCCCGCTTGATACGATCAGGCGTTGCGAGCAAGCGCACGTGCACGCGAGCGTGCTCGCCGCCGCTAAGTGTCACGGCGCCGGCACGCGTAAGAATTCTTAGCGCTCCTTCGATCTCTCGACTATTAGGCTTTGGCTTGATCGCGTGAGCGAGATCTTCGGGCTCAGCGCTCACGAATCCCTGGTCGTCCGAGAGTTTTTTGAGCGCGTCGTAGGTCTTCTCGACAACCGCTCGTTCCGGATACGATCCTTTGATAAAGAACTCGTGCGTGAAGCGATCGGGAAAGGAATGGAGGAGAAAGACGTCGGAATGCAGCCCGTCGCGCCCTGCCCGTCCTGCCTCCTGATAGTAAGCCTCGAGCGAGCCCGGCATCGCGTAGTGTACGACGAGCCGAACGTTGGGTTTGTCGATTCCCATTCCGAAGGCATTCGTCGCGACAATCGCGCGAATTTTTTCCGTCATGAACGCTTCCTGCACCTCGTGCCTTCTGCGGTCATCCAGGCCGGCGTGATATCCGGAGGCCGGTATCTTCGAGCTCTCGAGAACAGTGGTCAAATGGTCCACCGCACGTCGCGTCGAAGCGTAGATCACCGCCAGTCCGCTGTGCGTTCGCAGAATCTCGACGAGTCGCTTCTCCTTTTCCGCGTCATTCTTCGCTGGGACGACATAGTAGGTGAGATTCGGCCGGTCAAAGCCGGTGATGATCGTCTCGGGATTTCTCAGCGCGAGCTCGCGCACAATGTCACGGCGGACCTCGGGCGTCGCGGTGGCGGTGAGGGCAATCGTAGTCGGAGACCCCAAGGCCTCGTGTACCTTCTTTACTCTCAGATAGCTGGGCCGGAAATCATGTCCCCACTGGCTGATGCAATGCGCTTCGTCAATCGCGAGGAGTGAGACGCCGGCCTTTCGCAAGCGCTCGGCGGTGCGACCGAAGTCGAAGCGCTCCGGAGCGACGTACAGCAGTTTGATCTCGCCGCGGTCGACGCGCGCGAGCCGGTCCGAGACCTGTCCCGAAGTCAACGTGCTATTGATGAAGGCGGCCGGCAGTCCCCTCGCGACGAGAGCATCGACCTGATCCTTCATCAGCGAGATGAGTGGTGACACGACGACGGTCAGACCCGGCATCAGCAGCGCGGGCACTTGGAAGCACAGCGATTTGCCTCCGCCAGTCGGCAGAACGACGACCGTATCCCGGCCCGCAAGAATTGCGGACACTGCCGCTTCCTGCCCCGGTCGGAAATTGTCGTAATCGAACGCGCTCTTGAGGAGCTTACGCGCGTCCTGAATCGTTGGCTTCACCATCTGGTGAAAGCTAGCAAACAACGATTGGATGAGGTGCCTGGGTAGCGCGTCCGTAACTGTTGCGCGGCAGCCTTTATTGCGGAGTGGCTTGTCAGATTCCTTCGACGAGCTGGGCGTAAAGGGCGGGATCGGCGTTTCCGCCGCTGATCACACAACAAACGCGCTTGCCCCTGAATCGATCGGGCTCGGCCATCACTGCGCCCAGCGAAAGCGCGCCGGTCGGTTCGGCTTTCAGGTTGGCGAGCGCGAACAGTAAACGCACACCCTCCTTGATCTGATCCTCCGTGACTTCGATGACCCCGGCAAGGCCGTGACTGAGGATTTCCCAATTCCGATCGCCGAGGCGGAGGATGCGCGCGCCGTCAGCGATTGTCGCGGATTCGTCGGGCTGCGACACGATATGGCCAGCGCGGAAAGATTCCGCCGCGTCGTTTGCGAGCAGCGGCTCAGCGGCAAGAACCTGCGTCTTTTTTCGGCTCTTCTCGACGGCTGTCACTAAGCCAGACGTCAAACCCCCGCCCCCGATCGGTGCGATGATGAAATCGAGATCGAGTCCGAGCTTGAAGAGCTCGTTGGCAAGGCCGGCATTTCCCTCGATCACGAGCGGATCGTCGTAAGGACTGGCGACGTATGCCTCCGGGAACTGTTGCGCAAGCTCGCCCAACCTTTCCAGCCTGCCTTTCTTTTTCACATCGACAAGATCCACTTCCGCCCCGTATTCCCGAACGGCGTCGACTTTTATTTTCGGCGCTGCCGCCGGCATGACCACCGTGCAGCGCTTATTGAATAGGGAGCAGGCGTACGCGATTGCCTGCCCGAAATTGCCGGACGAGGCGGTGATGATGTGTGTCTGTCTTACGTTGGAGGCGACGTTGTAAGCAGCACGAAATTTGAAGCTGCCAGTGTACTGAAACGTCTCGCTGGCGAGCACCAGATCGACCTTGAGTTTTCTGGAGAGTCGCGGCGCATCGATGATCGTCGTCGGACGTGGGCCAGTCACACGAACGCGCGGTGCTTGCATTGCTGACGTCACGGCAGACCGCGAGGCTTGCGTGGCTTGAAGAATCGGAGAATCAGTGCGATGAACAGGAACGCGATTCCCGCCCACCGCAATGCGCTGTCGTCTGCTCTGACTCCCCACGCGAGCAGAATCGCGGCTATCAGCATCAGCGCCAGCTTGGCAATTGTGAATGGAGTCACGGTTTGTCCTTCTTTCGGCTGATGAATCGTTTCACACCCTCACGGAATGCCGGAGTGGACCGCGCATCGGCGTTGGCAACGATCCCGGCCGAAATTCCGTCCAGAAATCCAAGTGTGTCGAGCTTGTAGAACAGGGTCTTGGTTGCTGCCATCGCGCTTGGTGCGGCGTCGGCGAGCTGATTCAGCACGGACATGGACAGCTGGTCGAATTCTCTCGCGGCAAATACCCGCGATACCAATCCAATCGCTTTTGCCTCGCCCGCACTGAGAATTCGTCCGGTACCGATCAGATCGAAAGCAATCTTTTCTCCGACAGACCGCCGCAGCATCGTCATGACCATCGCCGGCACGAAACCAATCGTGACTTCAGGATACGCAAAGCGCGCCTCTTCGTGTGCCAGGACGATGTCGCACGCGGTAGCAAGGCCAGCGCCGCCAGCGTACGCCCGACCCTTGACGATTGCGACTACCGGCTTCTCCATGCGACGGATCGTATGAAAGACGTGCGCGAGCGCTTTGGCGTCGTCGATATGCTGCTGTCGAGGGGCGTCCAACATCTCTTCGAGCGCCGTCAGATCAGCGCCGGCGCAAAAGTCAGGACCGTCTCCATCAATTGCGACGACTCGCACCGGGGCCTCGCTCAATGCGAATAGCGCCTCCGCGAGCTCGTCGGCAGTGATGCGGTCGAGCGCATTTTTCTTTTCGGGCCGCGCCAGTGTAATCCTGCCTATGGGCCCATCGGCGGTCATCCGAATATTTCTCATCGCGAGCGCTCTGCCCCCGTGCGCAGCTTTCTCATGGGAAAAGCTGAGAATGGCGGCGCAGCTTCATTTTGCCGCCGGTAGCTCGAGACGCCGCGCCTCGGTATCGGGAACATCGATCAGCATGCGAAGCAATGCAGTCGAGTAAACCTTGCCTTGCGCGTCTGTCTTGAGAGACAGAGTACCACCACCGTCGAGGGCGCCGTGAAGCAGGAAGTTGAGCGCGTTGAGATTCGGAAGCTCATAACGATCGACACCACCCTCGATCATGCCGCGAAAGTGATCAGCCACTTGCTCGCGCGTCACGAATTTCTCCAAAACTGAGTACCACCGGGGCTCCAGCGCGATCACGCCGACGTTTGCAGTGTCGCCTTTGTCGCCGGAGCGAGCGTGCGCGATATCGACGAGACGCACTTTCACTGCATCAGATCCACTTTCGTTTTCACCACGGACTTGTCGATCAGGGCCGGCCAGTACGCGACGATCTCCTCGACCTTCGGGCGGCCGCCAGCAAATCCGGTGACGCTCGGCGGTCCGTTCAGCACCAGCGGTGCGATCTCCCGCGTGAATCGTTCCACTGCCGCGCGATCTGAGCCGCGCACTCCGAAGCGAAGCTGCACTTCCGGAGCATTGCGCTGATCTCCCGCCAGACGCCCGTGAGTGGCAGTGGCGCCAACGTACTCCGACAGGATGTGATCGAAGCTGAGTCCAAGCCGGTCCAGCCTCTCACGTAAGACCCGGTCCGCCAGCTGCGCTTTCTCGAGCGCGTCAGGCCAGGCGTAGACAAGGGTGCCGACTGCCTTGAATCCGGCGCGATAAGCGACGGAGACCTTGAGCTTGTCCGTCGGCGGTCTCCCTTTGATTCCAGACACGAGGACGCGATCGTCACCTACCGGCGTCAGCTTGATCGTCGTGAAGTCCGCCACGACGTCAGGAGTGATATACGAATGCGGATCACCCATCTCGTAAACCAGCTGTTCGGTCACCGTTTGAACCGAAACCCTTCCGCCAGTTTTTGGATGCTTGGTCACAATGAAGCTCCCATCTGGACTCGCTTCAACGAGCGGATAACCGACATTCGCCAGATCCGGAATCGAGCGCCAATCGTAAAGGCAGTTACCGCCTGAGCATTGGGCGCCGCACTCGATTATGTGTCCCGCTATGATCCCCGCCGCCAGTTGATCCCATTGTGATCCGCCCCATCCGAACTCGTAGCGAAGTGGTGCCATGGTCAGCGCAGTATCCGTCGAGCGCCCGGTGATGACGACGCTCGCGTCCTTCTCGAGCGCTTCGACGATCGGCTCAGAGCCGATATAGGCATTGGCAGAGAGAACCTTACCCCCGACAGTCGAAAGCGGCGCGCCGGTGTCCATATTCGCCAGTGCGTGGCCAGCTGCAATGAGCTCGTCGAGGCGGCCGAGAAGATCGTCGCCGGTGACGACTCCAATCTTCAGGCGATGTCCTCTTTCCCCCGCCATTACCTTCACCGCCGCAGCACAGGCCCGCGGATTCACACCGCCGGCGTTAGCGACCACCTTTACACCACGCTCGGCAACAGCTGGCAGAACGCTCTCCATTGCGCCAACAAAATCACGTGCGTACCCAAGCGATGCGTCTCGCTCCTTCTGCTTCTGGAGAATCGACATCGTCACTTCGGCGAGGTAGTCGAGCATTAGGTAGTCGATCGGTCCGCCCTCTACCTGCCGGCGTGGCGCCTCGAGATCGTCGCCCCAAAATCCCTGACCGGCGGCAACACGAACCACTTTCTTCAACTGCTTTCCTCGGAGAGATGGGGCGGCAAGACGAATGGGCCGAGGTGTGGTCCTGGATTGTGGAGGGTCGCGCGGAGCGCGAGGCTCAGCATCTCGCGCGTGTCTTCGGGATAAAGAATCGCATCAACATAGCCTCGCGCTGCCGCGTAGCGTGCATCGAGCTGGTGCTCGTAATCGGCGCGCATCTCTTCGACCGCTTTGGCGACATCGGGATCCATTGTGCCGGCTTTTTTCTTAGCGGCTTCGAGCGCCGGGCCGTGAACCGCCTGAATGGCTGACTCGCCTTCCATCACTGCCATGCGTCCGGTCGGCCAACTGAAGATGAAATCGGGGTCAAACCCCTGACCAGCCATCGCGTAGTAGCCTGCGCCCGATGCATGGTTAACAGTGAGAACCAACTTTGGCACCCGCGCTGTCGCCATTGCTTCGACGAACCTTGCACCCGCCCGGATAATTCCTTCCTGCTCTGCCTCGGTGCCGACCATGAAGCCCGACACATCCTGCACGAAGAGCAACGGAATTCCCAACCGGTCGCACCGATCGATGAAGTAGGCGACTTTCTCTGCGCTTTCCGTGTAGATGATGCCGCCAAATCGCGGCTTTTCTCCCTCTCGGCTCTTGATCAGACCGCGTTGATTCGCGATGACACCGACCGTGATGCCATCGATGCGCGCGTCACCGCAGATCATCTCCCGCGCGATGCCTTCCTGGAACTCGTCAATCTCGCCGTTGTCGAGAATCGAACGGAGCACTGCGTGCATGTCGTAGGACATGCGATGATCGGCCGGCAAAAGATCGTACAAATCCTCGCCCTTGCCTGCTGATTTGGAAACGACTCTGTTTTTCGTGGGAGTTGCACCACTGCGCGCCTTCGCTGTCCGCCCTTCGTTGTCTCCGGTCCCGCGTGGCAGGAGCGCGATCTCGCGCGTCGAAACTGGCAAACGCTCTATCATGTCGCGAATCTTGGCGACGCAGTCCACGTCGTTGTCGAGAGCGTAATGTGCCACGCCGCTTATCTCAGTGTGCGTCGAGGCGCCACCCAGCGTTTCCGAATCAACGACTTGTCCGGTGGCACCCTTTACGAGGTTTGGGCCGCCGAGTCCCATGAACGATGTGCCTTTGACCATGAGAATCACATCGGAGAGCGCTGGAAGATATGCTCCGCCCGCTATGCACTGACCCATCACAGCGGCGATTTGCGGAATGTGCAGATAGCGACGCATGATCGAGTTGTAGTAGAAGATGCGCGCTGCTCCGTATTGGCCCGGGAAGACACCGCCCTGATACGGCAGGTTCACGCCCGCCGAGTCGACCAGGTACACGATCGGGATCCGGCAGCGCATTGCAATCTCCTGCGCCCGAAGAATTTTCTTGATCGTCTCCGGCCACCACGATCCCGCTTTCACAGTCGGGTCGTTCGCAACGACGACTGTTTCCCGACCGTGTACTCGGATGATGGCTGTGACGACTCCAGCAGCCGGAGCTTGCCCGTCGTACTGATCGTAGGCCACGAGAAGCCCAATCTCGAGCATGCTCGAGGCTTTGTCGCGGAGGAGCTCCACTCGCTCGCGCGCCGACAGCTTGCCTTGCTGATGCAACCTCTCCAGCCGTTTGGCGCCACCCGCTTCGCGGACCTTCGCCTCGAGCGCTTTCACCTCTTCGCTCAGCTCGCGCAGGCGATTGCTCACTACGCTTCCTGCTTTTCGCGCGTGGCGAACCACTCCTTGATGTACTCGATCAGCTCGGTGGTAGGAGTGCCTGGCCCGAAGAGTCGTCCGATCCCGCGACGTTCCAGCGCATCGACGTCTTCCTTCGGAATGATTCCGCCACCGGTAATGAGGATGTCGTCTCGACCCTGCGCGCGAACCAGCTCCTGAACCCGAGGAATGAGCGTCATGTGAGCACCACTCAAAATCGACAGGCCGATCACATCGACATCTTCCTGGATCGCAGCGGTGGCAATCATTTCCGGCGTCTGATGCAACCCCGTGTAAATCACTTCCATCCCCGCGTCGCGAAGCGCGGCGGCGACGACCTTTGCTCCACGGTCATGTCCATCAAGGCCCGGCTTCGCGACGAGAACTCTGATTGGTCTCATAGAGAGAACAAAGTTAGCGGCAGCGAAGCAAGAGCGGCAATCGGGACATCACTCCTTGCGCGCCACGAGCAGCATTTCGGAAGAAGTTCTTCTGAGCGGCCGATCTTTGTATCCGTCGAACGCCTGCTCGATCATCAAGCCCGCTGCAGCGAAGAGCTCTGACAGTCTCGTTGCGGTGTAGAGCCTGAGCCTGTGTTCGCGAGTGCCCGTTCGGGATCCGCGCCTCCAGTTTGAACGAACCGTCAACACCCCCGACAACGGATCGAACTCCCGTTCCTGCGCGAACAGAGACGTCCCAGAAGTCCACCAGTCGCGTGCAAGAAATCGCGCCATGACTCCGTCTCTGCTGGCACCATGCCAGATCATTAGTCCGCCCGGCTTCAACACCCGCGCGAACTCTTTGGTCACTTGCTCATCGTCCGACGGGTGCGCGAAGAAGCCAAACGATGTGAATAGATTGAGGACGGCATCGAAGCGCTTGGTCCAGCGGGTTGGCATTTTTCGCATGTCGCCACGAGTGTAGCGGAGGGTTGAACCAGTGCCCCGTTTTCGAGCGACGTCGAGCAGCTTTCGCGAGTAGTCGTAACCATCGACGTCGTATCCCGCCTCAGCCAGCAGATAGGTATGACGTCCTCGCCCGCATGGGACGTCGAGTACGCGCGATCCAACTGGCAGACCCAGGATGTCTACCAGGCGTGCCGCCTCCTGCCGATCGCGCTCGGCACTAAAAAGTGCTCCGTACTCCAGGAGATAGTGGTCGTCGAAAGCGGACTCCCACCACTCGCTCGCCTTTTTCAGAAGAAAACTGGCTCTCGGTAGGCGCCGAATACCGCTTCCATCGCCGCGCGGATCTCGTACAGGGTGCAGTACGCGCGCGCGCAATCGAGGATATATGGCATGAGATTCTTCGAAGTCGCCGCAGCTTCGCGTAGAGCCCTGAGTGTTTCCTCAACGAGAGCGTTGTCACGCTCGGCTCTCATCTTCGCCATTCGCTGCTTCTGTTCGCGCTCCGTCTGCTCGCTGACCTTCAGCAGCTCGATCCTCAGCTCGGGCTCGTCCGTCACGAAATCATTGACGCCAACGATGATGCGCCGATGCTGCTCGATTTCCCACTGCTGCCTCGCTGCCGACTCGTTGATCCGGCGTTGGAGCCAGCCCGTCTCGAGTCCACGTACCACGCCGCCAACCTTCTCAATCTGCGCGAACAGCTCTTCCGCCTCTCGCTCGAGCTCGGTCGTCAGCGTCTCGACGTAGTACGAGCCGCCGAGGGGATCGATGACGTTCGGGATTCCCGTTTCGTAGGCAAGGATCTGCTGGGTGCGAAGCGCGACTTGCACCGATTCCTCGGTGGGCAGCGCCAGCGTTTCGTCCATTGAGTTGGTGTGCAGCGACTGAGTGCCGCCGAGTGCGGCTGCCATTGCCTGGTATGCGACGCGAATGATGTTGTTCATCGGCTGCTGGGCAGTGAGCGTGACACCGGCAGTTTGCGAATGAAAGCGCATCATCAGCGACCGCGGATCCATGGCGCCGTAGCGCTCCTTCATATGGCGCGCCCAAATGCGGCGCGCGGCGCGGAGCTTCGCGATCTCCTCGAAGAAGTCGTTGTGGATGTCCCAGAAGAAAGAAAGACGCGGCGCAAACGCGTCGACGTTCAGGCCGCGTGCAATTCCGCGTTCTACATAGGTGAATCCGTCTGCGAGAGTGAAGGCCAGCTCCTGTGCCGCGGTGGCGCCAGCTTCCCGGATGTGGTAACCCGAGATCGAGATCGTATTCCACTGCGGTACATGCTCGGCTGACCACTCGAAACAATCGACTATAAGTCGCAGCGCCGGCTCGATGGGATAAACCCACGCGTGCTGCGCCATGTACTCCTTGAGGATGTCGTTCTGGATCGTTCCACGCAGGTTCCTCGAATCGACTCCCTGTTTCTCCGCGGCGGCGATATAGAAGCAATAGAGAATGACGGCGGGCCCATTGATCGTCATCGAGGTGGAAACCTGGTCGAGCGGAATGCCGTCGAACAGCATCTCCATGTCGGCGAGACTCGAGATTGCAACACCGCACTTGCCGACTTCTCCCTCCGACCGCGGATGATCGGAGTCGTATCCCATCAGCGTTGGAAAATCGAATGCTACGGAAAGCCCGGTCTGGCCGTGCGCCAGCAGAAACTTGTAACGCTCATTCGTGTCCCGTGCGCTCCCGAACCCGGCGAACTGGCGCATTGTCCACAGGCGGCCTCTGTATCCCGTGGCGTGAACGCCTCGCGTGTAGGGATAGACGCCAGGCATGCCGAGCGCCTCGGCGCTAGTCTCGGCCGCATCGAGCGGCGTGTAGATCGGCCGAACTTCTTTTTCAGAGTTGTTAAAGCCGATGTCGCGCAGCTCACCCTTTTCGTACTTCTTGCGCCATTCTGCGACTTCTTTACGGAGCAACCGCAATTCAGCGCTCTGCTCTTCGATCGTCTCTATGAGCTCACTGTTGGGTCCAGTCTTGGAGGCGGGGCTTTTGAGTTTCGTCATTTATCCTCTTCTCCACGTACGAGCTCACCGCTCTGCCGCAACAGCTGGTCGGCGATGGCAAACGGGGTCGCGCTTCCCTCTTCCACTGATGGCAGCTGCTGCTCGAGCCAACTCATCGTGCCAGTGTCTTTCCACAGCCGGCCGCGGACTTTTTGCTCCACGACATCCATCACGCGCTCGCGCATTCTCTCGCGCCTGCGTGCGCGAAGCTTCCCGCTCTGCACAAGATAAGCGAAGTGACGGTCAAGTGCGGCCACGATCTCGTCGATTCCTTCGCCTTTGGTTGCAACCGCGCTCAGAACCGGCGGAGTCCAGTCGATGGGGTTCGCAGCTGCAGCTGCCTCCCGCGCCACGCGCGCTGGATTCACTCGCTTGAGATCAACACCATGGTGCGCGGGAACTTTGCCGAACGAGACGCCTTTGCGGAGACCGAGCATCAGCTCGACGTCATTGCGCAACCTGTCGGCGCCAGGACGGTCCGCCTTGTTCACCACGAAAATGTCGGCCACCTCCATCACGCCTGCTTTGAGGGTCTGGATGGAATCGCCGGACTCGGGAACGAGAATCAGCAGCGTCGTATCGGCGGTCCTCGCAACATCCAGCTCCGATTGACCCACTCCCACGGTCTCGATCAGCAAGCGATCGAATCCAAACGCGTCCAACACGTCGGCAACCTCACGCGTCGCCGCGGCGAGTCCGCCCAGCGAGCCGCGGGTCGCCATCGAGCGAATGAAAACGCCGGGGTCGAGCGCGACACTTTCCATTCGCACCCGATCGCCCAGCAGCGCACCGCCGGTAAAGGGTGAAGTCGGGTCCACTGCAATTACGCCGACCTTCAGACCCGCTTCGCGAAACCTCTTGGCCACCAAGGACGTGATCGTGCTCTTGCCCGCCCCAGGTGGACCGGTGAGGCCGACGCGTCTCGCGCGTCCAGTTCGCGAATGGAGATCGCCGAGTATCTCCTCGAATCCCTCGCGATGGTTCTCGACGATACTCACTACTCGCGCGAGCGCCGCCCCTTTGCCGGCGTTGAAATCGTCGATCAGGCGGTCAGACGACACGTGCGAGAATCCTCTCCTGTCTACGCCACATCGGCGACGCAGTTCGGCCATCGCCAGTGGGATGGTCATGACCAAGGACATGCAGAGTCCCGTGGATTACCAATCGCAAGAGTTCTTCTCCGGGCGGAACTCTCTGCCGCCGCGCATTTTCCCTGGCGATCTCAGCGCAGATATAGACGTCTCCTATCACCGCGCCACGTTTACCAAGACGGCCGAGGCCGAAGGATATGACGTCGGTCGGACCGTGATGTCCGAGGTAGCGCCGGTTCAATTCTGACATCGCTGCTCGCCCGACGAAGGTAATCGAGACCATCGCATCCGTAACCCGTTCGGCCTTGAGCGCTGCGACGGCGGCTTCTCTCACTCGTACGCGTGAGACGCTGAGTCGCCGTACGCTCGATGAAATGTCTATCGCGAGCCCGCGCGCATGACCCTTCATGCGGTCACTGCCGCGAGTCGGCTCAGGCGCCCGAATCCTCGGCGTACGCCTTGATTATCTCCCGCACCAATCGGTGCCGAACGACGTCAGCATCGGTGAGATAATGGAACCCGATGCCTTCGATGCCCGGTAGAATGCGCTCGATCTGCACCAGTCCTGAATCTTCCCGGCTTGGCAGGTCGATCTGTGTTTTGTCGCCGGTGATTACGGCCTTCGAATTAACGCCGAGTCTGGTCAGGAACATCTTCATCTGCGCGGTGGTGGCGTTCTGCGCCTCGTCGAGAATGACGAACGCATCGGCGAGTGTTCGCCCGCGCATGTAGGCCAGAGGCGCGATCTCAATCGTGCGCGTCTCGAGCGACTTCTGCACGCGTTCGTGCGGCATCATGTCCTCGAGCGCATCGTAAAGTGGTCTCAGGTAGGGATCGACCTTCGCCTGCATGTCACCTGGAAGAAAGCCCAGGCTTTCCCCGGCTTCGACTGCGGGCCGCGCCAGCACGATTCGACGAACACGCTTTCGCGAGAGGGCATCCACCGCAGCGGCGACCCCGAGGTAAGTCTTGCCCGTTCCGGCAGGTCCAATGCCGACAACGATGTCGTTCTCCGCCATCAGCTTCATGTACTCAGCCTGACCGCTGGTCTTGGCCTGGATGATCTTTCGAACGCCGGGAAGAACGATTCGCGTCTCGCTATCGACACCGTTTCCGTTTCCGTCACCGCCCCGCGGGCCTTCGATGCTCATGCGCAGAACGTCATCCGCGGTGAGCGGCATTTGCTGTTTCGCGGTGTCGATCATGCGC
>DASWCI010000425.1:0-51802 GCA_036390195.1 Gemmatimonadaceae bacterium | reverse complement strand
GCGGGGAGGCGTTTCCACGTGGAACCTCCTTTTATGACGTTCCACGTGGAAATCGCCTACTGCCCGGGAATAAACCGCCATCGCGTGCTGACTTCAACTGAAAGTGTCTCTTCACCGGGATTGATTGGAGTTTGGAGTTGAGCGGTGTCGAGTACAGCTCCGCGAGCCATCATCATTGGCCGCGGAGGCGGAGGCGAGTAAGGGCCGATGCTGATCTCGAGAAGAGTGCCAAGCGACCCATGAGCAGCGCGTGCCGCGGCCTCAGCATCCGCGCGAGCCTTTTCTATCGCGGTGGCGATTGCACCTCGCCGGGCGACCTCGGTATTCGAGGCGTAAAACTGAAGCGAGGTAATCATGTTCGCTCCGTGAGACAACGCGGCGTCGATCACTGGACCAACCTGACTCAACTTCCGGACATCGACGAGAATCGTGTTCGTCACGTTGTAGGCAATGATCGTTGGCTCCTTGCCTTGTTCATAACGCTGCTCGGGATAGACGTTGTAATTGATTGTGGAAAGCTGGTCGTTTCCCAAACCCAGCGCCCGGAGTGCTGACAAAACCGATTGTTGCTTAGTGGCGTTTTCTGTGGCGGCTGCAGCGGCAGTAGCGGCGCGCGTTTGGACGCTTACCTGAATAGTCGCTCTGTCTGGAGAGACTTTGACCTCGCCACGTCCGGTAACTGCAATCTGTGGAATGCCGGGAATTGGCGCCGGACTGTCTTGTGCCTGTGCGGTTAGTGGCCCTAAAATAGCCACGACCAACCAAATTTGGGTTTTCATAAGCTCCCGCTAGGTGAGTACTGGAGGAGAGACGTTCAAAGTGCGGTCACTTGCACAAGTTGAGTCATGTCGAACGTACAGGTTCAATCTCGTGGATTCGGCTGAGATTCATTCCGATGATTCCTTCAGCCTCCGTCCGCATGAACATATTCGAGAATTTTGCGTCCCAGACGATCTCGCTCGCTTGATACGAAGACCTCGAATGCACGCTCTGGGAGACAGTTTCGTCGGTTCCGATAAGAAGAACCAATAGCTCGGCCTCAGCCTTCAGGAGATCCGCATGTGTCAGACCCCACATCGGACTGCTCGCATCAATTGGATGCACCACCGTCCAGCTCAGTGGGAAAAACACCACGCGATTTCGTTCCAGGCTCAGGTCATAGAATTTGCGCACCGTTAAGTCCCCAACCTGTTCGAGCTTGGTCAGAATCGCCTGGACCTGTACCTCGATCAGTTGACTGCTTCTCGCGTTGGCGATTCTGAACTCCAACGCAGTCTTGTCGCGGTAGGGTGCGACAATGGCGTTGCGGCTATAGATAATTCTTGCCGAGGGTCGTGAGAATCGGGCAAAAATCACTCCGGTGGCAAGCGCGACTCCGACGATGTTGAGCAAAGCCTCGATCGTAACCAATGTGTTCGCAGCAACGCCGACAGGGATAATGTTGCCGTAACCGATTGTCGCGAACGTGTCGACGCTGAAAAAAAAAGCTCTGTAAAATGGGTTTGCCGCGAAATTCCCTGTACTCGATTGAAGCGCATCCGGGCCCAACAGCAGAAATGCAAAAGCGAAGAAGATGTTGACGATGATGTAGGAGCCGGTAATAAAAGCGAGAAACCTCGGCCACGAGATCGTCAGCAGCCAGTGATAGAGACTAAGCGACGAAAGTGGATCGAGCGCATCGCGAACTACATTGAAGCTTCCATCGCGATTCAGCAGCCGCCGGCGCGTGCCTCTCGCGACCTCAGTACCAAAGCCAAGGTCCCGAAATTCTTCCTGTGCCGCTGACGTAGCGGACGTAGAGGGCTGCACAACTGTCGACGAGGTCATTCGATCTGCGGCTGATACTGAGCGAAGGTTAACGTCGAAATGTGGCCTTGAATATTGGCTAGCGCTACATTCGCGCGATGAAATCGCCAGAAGCTTCGGTCGGACGTGCCACGATGATGATCATTGTATCGGCGTTCAGCTTCGGATCCATTTCCGTGCTGACTGTTTTGACAACACGTGCCGGTACTCCTCTCTTGACGGCGATGGCCTGGCGATATGTGTTGGCCGTAGTACTTCTCGGTGCCAGTGTGAGTGCGGCCCAATTACGCACGATTGGCAGACAGCGAATCGTTCAGCTGATGTTGATAGGCGGATTCGGTCAGGCGCTGATTACCTACTTGAGTCTTCACGCGCTCGAGTACATATCCGTCGGGCCGCTGGCTTTCTTGTTTTACACTTATCCAGCGTGGGTTGCACTGTTGGCGGCAATACGAAGAACGGAACGATTAACGCCCGCGCGCATTATCGCGCTTGTGCTGGCTCTCGCCGGTGTGACTATTATGGTCGGTGCACCGACAGGGAAGCTTAATCCGATTGGTGTAATTCTGGCGCTCGCTTCTGCCTTGCTCTACTCGGCGTATTTGCCGGTGCTCGGCCAGGTGCAGGAAGGCGTGCCTGCACTTCTTGCCACGATTCTGCTGATAACCGGAGCGGCAATCTCGTTCGTGATCGCAACGCTGTTCGCGAGTGAACTATTTATTCCCCGGTCAATTCCAGTCTGGATGAATATTCTTTTGCTGGCGTTCGTATCAACCGTGATTGCATTCTCATCCCTTATCAAAGGCCTGTCGGTACTGGGACCAGTGAGAACGGCGATCATTGCGACTGTCGAGCCCTTCTTCACTGCGATGCTCGCCGTGCTGGTCCTCGGGAATCAGTTCAGCGCGGCAACGCTGATCGGCGGTGTTCTCATTGCTGCAGCAGTCTTGTTGATTGAGTGGAGCTCGACTCAGCTCACACTCACCGCGTAGCTGCCAAGCGGCGACGACGCTCGACCTCGATAACGAGATTCTGCAAATCACTGGGACTCACACCCGGAATTCGTGAAGCTTGGGCGAGTGAACGAGGCTGCAGACTGGCGAGTTTCTGGCGTGCCTCGAACGACAGTGAGCGCATGTCGCTGTATTCGAGTTCGGGATCCAGAGAAAAGTCGCCCATCCGTCGCATCCGCTCGGCCTGTGCTCTCTCGCGCTCGAAATAGCCCGCGTACTTGATTTCGAGATCTGCTGTGACCAGCGCCTCCGCGCTGAAATCTGCTGCTAATCCCACTGCCTGGAAAAGTTTTTCGAGTAGAATGTCCTGACGCTTTGCTACTTCGGCTATTCTTGCCGAATGCGAAAGCGGGGCACTACCGACAGCCGAAAGAACAGGCGCAGCCTGATCAGGGCGAATGCTGGTCGTATCAGCCAGACGGAGTGCGGAGTCTTCCTGCTCGAGGCGCGTCTTAATCGCTGCTTCTTCCGTCTCTGAGTAAATGCCAAGTCGCATGCCGGTAGGACCGAGGCGCCTGAGCGCGTTATCCTGGCGCACTGTGAGTCTGAACTCAGATCGCGACGTAAAAAGCCGGTAAGGTTCGTCTACTCCGCGTGTGACGAGATCGTCGATCAGGACCCCGATGTACGATGTTTCTCGGCCGAGCACGACAGGCTGTTTCCGCTGCAGTGAGAGTGCAGCGTTCATTCCGGCAACTACACCTTGGCCTGCAGCTTCCTCGTAGCCGGTAGTACCATTGATCTGTCCGGCGAAGAATAGACCCGGCATTCCCTTGACCTGCAGCGAAGGATCGAGCTGAGTTGGCGGATAATAGTCGTATTCGATCGCGTAACCTGCTCGATTCATTCTGACTTGAGCGAGCCCGCGAACGGAGCGCAGAACCTCGAGCTGCACTTCGGCCGGGAGCGAAGTAGACAAGCCGTTGACGTAGAGCTCCGATGTATCGTGTCCCTCTGGTTCGAGGAACAGCTGGTGCCGCTCCGCATCAGGAAACTTTACGATCTTGTCTTCGACTGAGGGGCAGTAGCGTGGCCCACGAGACGAGATCGCGCCGCCGTACATCGCCGACTTCCCGATGTTTTCCTTGATGATTCTCTTGCCTTCAGCGTCGAGATACGTGATCCAGCAGGGCAGTTGAATTGGATGCCGTGTAGTAGAACTAGTCCGACGCTTCTCGCTCCAAAAGTGCGACCACGAATAATCGAACTGTTCGATCTCGCTCTGCTGGATCTCCAACGCTGAATAATCGACGGAGCGACCATCAATGCGTGGTGGCGTTCCTGTCTTGAAGCGAGCTACGGTTAGACCCGCTTGCTCGAGTTGCTCGGCGAGGTGTGTAGTCGCGGTTTCGCCGGCTCGTCCACCGGACATGCGAGTCTCGGTACCGATATGGATTCGCCCGCGCAGAAAGGTGCCTGTAGTGATCACGACGCTTTTTGCCCCGAAACTTCTGCCTTCGAGGGTCTCCACGCCAAGCACTCGTCGCTCATCGGTCGAGAGGACAAGCCGGGCAACAGTTCCCTGCACGGTTTGCAGATTTGCCTGGGTTTCGAGAAGCGATCTAACCGCCCGGCGGTAAAGTCCGCGATCGCATTGTGCGCGCGGTGCCCAGACAGCTGGCCCCTTGCTGCGGTTCAGCATTCGGAACTGGATCATCGCCAGATCGGTTGCCCTTGCCATGATTCCGCCCAGGGCATCGACTTCGCGAACTACGGTTCCCTTCGCAACTCCCCCGATCGCTGGATTGCAGGACATCTGCCCGATCGTTTCGAGAGCACTGGTGATCAAGCCCACTTGGGCACCAAGACGCGCGGCAGCAACCGCCGCCTCAGTTCCTGCGTGGCCAGCGCCTATGACGACAACATCGAATTCGGTTTCAAAGTCCTGCGGTCCCGTCATACATTTAAGATAAGGCGAAGGGTGTCGCTTAGTTAGTCTCTTATCGAACCTAATTCATGTCTCTTGAGCTGCCCCACGATCGTGTGATAGTTCTAATCCGCCAGACCGCATTCGAGCGTAGGGGGCTGACCAGAAAAGCTATTGATGAGCGATACAATCTCACCGATGAAGAATTCCGGGTCGAGGATGGACTAATTGCGCTCGGGCCGCTTCCGTCAGATGATATACTCCCAGAGCTGGTTGAGGATCTAGAAGCAAGTGGTCTGATTTATTTCGACGAGTTTTTTGAGCTGAGTGGCAACTGGCCAGACTGGCTGTCGCTCTACGCGGGCGGACTGAGAGGTAGAGGGAGTTAGAGGCGCTGTTCGACGACTGACCACTCTTCCACAAACGCTACACCTTCTTCGATTCGGTCGATTACGACTTCCGCACCTGCGACTAACGGCTTTGCGCTCAAGGCCCGTGCGGGAAATTTGACCTTAGCGCCAAGATGCTCATAAGAGATTTCTCCCGTTGTGTGAGGAGCAATCGTCTGTGTGACGACCGCGAGCTGCCCCTGGATCTCCTGCTGCTCGTCCGCTGAAGATGTGACCACACCACGGAGCGCCCACCGCGCAAGAAGAGTGATCATTCCGCTGATTGCAAGGGCGCCGGATGCTATCGCGATGGCCAGTATGATCCATACTGGGAGTCGCGTGCGTGATGCAAGCGGGTACCCGACCGCACCAAAGCCGATGGCGAAAGCCGCTATGGCGGGAAGATTGAAAAACGGTGACGGCGCACGAGTGCGATTTGGCCGCGTGTGCTCGACACCGTGAAGCATTGCGAACACCGCCAACATCAGACCAGCGATGAAGGCGGCGAGGAAGATTACGGGAAGAGTTGTCACGGGCTTTGATCGCGCGTTCGCGGAGCGATGCTGACTTGAGCGTCGCTCAAGATCCCAGATACTTCCTGAACCAGGCAATTGTAGCTGGCCATGCCTGCCGAGTAGCCGCCATGTTGGCGCTGTCCATTCCAGTCTGCTGGCGTAGAAATCCGTGGCCTGCACCGGTGTAAATGGTGGGCACGTAGATACGCCCCAGAGCTCGAAGGGCGGAATCCGCTGGTGGAATCGTAGCGTCTACGCGAGCGTCGTTCCCGCCGTAGAGGCCCAGCACTGGCGCGCGAACGGAAGGAAGATCAGTCGTCTTCGGAGACACGCCATAGTAAACGACTGATGCGCCAAGGCTCGGCGAGTGTACCGCGTGTGCGAAGGACACTCCCCCACCCCAACAAAAACCGACTATTCCGTATTTCTTCCGTGCTGCGGGGATAGACATTCCGTACCGTGCAACCGCGTCAAGTTGCTTTTGAACCCAAGTGGGGTCGAGAGTTCTGATGGCGGTTTGAGCTAGAGGTGCAACGACGCTGTCGGGACCGTCGGGAAGATTTTTCATCGTCAACAGATCTGGCGCGATTGCAATGAAACCGTCGGCGGCGAGCTGATCAGCAACGCCACGGATCCACGATGACAGTCCGAAAATCTCGTGTACGACTACAACTACTGGAGCCTTGGAGCTTCGTTCGGGATACACTACCCAGACGCGTAGACTATCCCCATCACCGGTACGTATAATCGCCCACTCTGAATGTCGAGGTGAAGCACTCAAGCGTGTGAGCGCGCCCGATGCATCCGGCGGCAGTCCTCGATTGTCGGATGCAGTTACTACTCCAGGCGACGAAGACGGCGCGCCATGGTCCGTGTGCGTATCGGTTGCTGGAACCACTTTGTTACTGGTGCACGCCATGCCACCGAGTGAGAGGATCACCCCGAGTCTGAATACTGCCGGTTGAAGACGCATATCTACCGACTCCCGTGTTTGGCTAGTTGGCGAGACGTGATAGCACGTTTGAACTGCGCGGCGAAGAATTCGCCAACACGATATTCCGCATAATAAAAGGGACTCCACGGCCAAGAGCCAGCAATGAAGCCAGCATGGCCGCCGCGTGCTAAGAATTCCAGGTGAAGATACGGATTCCGTCCAGCAACGTCTCGAACTTCATCGAGAACGTCGGGCGGAAGCATGGGATCATCGGTGGCGCTCAATAGTAGCGTTTCGAGCCTAATGTCTTTGAGAAATGGGAGAGAGCTCGAGCGTCGATAGTAGTCCTGCGCATTCTGAAACCCGTGCAGAGGACCGGTGATCAGATCATCGAAATCCTCGAGCGTTCTGAGGCCGGAGATTTTAACAGCTGGAGCGATATCTGGGAATCGGCGGGCCTTCGCTTCTGCCTTCTGTCTCAAGGAGCTCAGAAAGAACCTCTGGTAGAATCGTGAAAATCCACGGTTGATTCTTATCGAGGAACGAGCGAGATCAAAGGGGACTGAAATTGCAGCCGCCGCCGCAAGCTGAGGTGGTAAATCGACGCCCCGCTCGCCCAGGAACTTGAGCAGCACGTTGCCGCCGAGCGAAACGCCAACGATTCCAAGGAGCGACGTGTCGTACTCCCGTGCAATCCGTTGGAGTACGAACGCGGTGTCCGTCGTTTCGCCAGAATGGTAAAATCGGCGAGTGCGGTTCAGCTCAGTTCCGCACGAGCGAAATATGAGGAGGTCAGCTCCCCATCCTCGTCTGGCGGCTTCGTTGAGGAACCCCTGAGCGTAGTGAGAGCGAACCGTACCCTCGAGGCCGTGCAGTATAAGAACTCGTGGCGCTCCAACCTTAGCCGACAGGCGATGTAACTCGACGAAGTCTCCGTCAGGTGTGTCCCAGCGCTCGAGAACAGTCGGTGCAGGGCGCTGTCGCCGAAATAACTTTCCCCAAAGCGTCTGCAAATGACCGCCAGGGATCCACCAGGCAGGGGAATAGATTACCTCAGGTGACATCGACGGAAGGTATTGGAGCCGGCTTCACTCTTTGCGGAAAGGCGGACGACCAGGTTGGAAGTACAGATCTTCGGCGTCAAAAAAAGTCCGGGTACACGGAAGGCCCTTCGCTTCTTCTCGGAGCGACGGGTAAAGACTCACTTCGTCGATCTCATGGAGCGTCCTGCATCACTTGGCGAGCTTCGCCGGTTCGCGCAGAAATTTGGTGTGTCGGCGCTGATTGATCGAGGCTCGAAACGTTTCAATGAGCTGGATCTTCGCTATGCGCAACTTTCGGACAACCGCTGGCTCGAGAAGCTTTCCGAGGAGCCGCTGTTGCTTCGACTTCCGCTGGTTCGGAACGCTAACCGGCTTGTCATCGGCGCGGACGAAGAAACATGGAAAGCGTGGATGCAGCCGTGAAGAACACTCGCTTGTGGCTGCGAGGCAGTTCGGGCGATATTGCACGTTCGTTCCGCCCGCCCTCAGCATTTAGCTCGAGCTTGCCCTACCAACAGTGACTTACCGCGTTCTCGTCACCGATGAGATCGACGCCGAAGGTGTAGCGCTCCTTTCGGCCGAGCCTCAGATCATCGTGGATGAAGTTCCGACGTTGCAAAGGGACGAGCTCCTCTCTCGGATCGCCGAATACGATGCGATTGTTGGTCGAAGCGCAACACGAATTTCTGTGGACGTGTTGGAGAAAGGCCGAAAACTGAAAGTCGTCGGGCGAGCTGGCGTCGGAGTTGACAACATCGCCATCGACACGGCGACGTCTCTCGGCGTTGCCGTCATTAATGCCCCAGCTGGCAACACCATAGCAGTCGTGGAGTTGTTTTTCGGGGCGGTGATTTCCCTGCTCCGACACATCCCGCGCGCGGATAGCTCGATGCACGCAGGCAAGTGGGAGCGATCGGCCTTACTGGGCTCCGAGCTTAAGGGGAGGACTCTCGGAATCGTCGGGCTTGGACGGATTGGTGGAGAAGTGGCGACGCGCGCTCGGGCGTTCGGAATGAACGTAATCGCATACGATCCGTACATCGCTCAATCACGCTTCGAAGCACTGCGCGTTCACGAGACAGATTCTCTCGAGACCCTTCTCGAACAGTCCAGTATTCTGACGCTTCACACGCCGCTCACTGACGAGACCACGGGCATGATCGGTAAGCGGGAGATTGCGCGGCTTCCGCGCCAGTCGATCGTGGTGAACATGGCTCGGGGCGGTATCGTTGACGAAAAAGCGTTATTGGAGGCACTAGCCAGCAAGCATCTCCTGGGAGCTGTCGTCGATGCCTATGAAAAGGAGCCTCTGGCAGCTGACCATCCTTTGCGCACGCTTCCGAACGTTCTCCTGACGCCGCACATCGGCGCCTCAACGGCGGAAGCGCAACGTAACGTTGCCGTAGACGTTTGTATGGCAGTGCGTGATGCGTTGCTGAGTGGGGAACTTTCACGTTCGATAAATGTTGCTGACGTCGGAGGGCAGTGGACCGAGGTCGAGCCGGCACTGACGCTGGCCCGTCGCGCAGCAGCGGTGGGGAGAGCGATCCTGGCGACGCAAGGCACGCGCGTGGTTCAACGAGTCGATGTACGCTCCGGTGCCGCGCTGACTGCCGCCAGAAGCGCGATCCTTGCATCGGCCGCACGGGGCCTGCTTGAAGGCACCGTGGAGCAGGAACGGCTCAATCTGATCAACGCCCGCGCGAGTGCAGAGGCTCGAGGAATAGATCTGTCGACCACGGAGACAGCGGCGCAGGATAACCCATATGCTGTCGAAGTGAGACTGAGCGGTGGAATGCAGGAGATCGCGATTGCCGGAACTGCACAGCCGGGAGCGGCCCCGCGTCTTTCACGAATCGGTGCGTTTCACGTCGATGTCCAGCCGCGTGATACCCTGCTGATTCTTACCAACAATGATGTCCCGGGTGTGATCGGTCGTGTGGGAACTCTCCTGGGCGAAGCCGGCGTCAACATCGCGGAATATCATCAGGCACGGCTGGCCCAGGGAGGCCAGGCACTGGCCGCAGTTTCGGTAGATGGAGACATAAGCGAAAACGTTCGTCAGTCGCTGCTTCGTCTTCCCGATGTATCGTCTGCCGCAGTTGTCTGCTTTCATCCAGGGTGACTGTCAGCCTAAGCAGCGACAGGGCCGTACGCGAAGCCTATGAAACAGATGCGTCCGGCCTTCATCTCGTTCCCGAGCTGGTAGCTCGACCGGGGTCAGTTGCTGAAGTCATCGAGTTGTTGCAGCTGGCTGCGGCCGACCGGATGCCAATTACCTGCGCGGGCGCACAAACCAGCACAACGGCAGCGTCCATAACGGACAGGGGAATACTTCTTTCTCTTCGCCCACTCGATCGTATTTCTGCGATCGATGAAAGGGCAAGAACAGTCACCGTCGGAGCCGGTGCCCTGGTCGGCGACATAAAAAAAATGGCAGCTGTGTCTGGACTACTCTTCGCGCCGGACCCAACCAGCGAAGAGGAGTCTACGATTGGCGGAGCAATCGCCTGCAATGCATCAGGAGCGCGCACATTCAAGTACGGTGCGACGCGAAAGCACGTACAGCGACTCAAGGTGGTGCTTGCCAATGGCGAACTAGCGGAGTTTCGGAGAACAAACCTCGAGAAGAACACCGTTGGATACGCATTTGCCCACGACCCCATCGACTGGTTTATCGGCAGTGAAGGAACGCTCGGTATAATCGTGGAAGCAGAGCTCGCTCTATTGCCTCTTCCAGCTCACGTTGTGGGCCTGGCGATTTTTTTTCAGACTGAGGCGGGTGCACTGAGTTTCGTGGCGGAAACTCGAGAGTCACGGATCCTCGAACCGCGATGCATCGAGTACTTCGACGATCAGGCCATCAACATTGCACGGGCCGCTGCTTCGGGTGGAATCATGCCTGATGGGGCGGTTGCAATGGTATACGTGGAACAAGAAATACAGGACGATCTTGATTCGACACTTGGCAAATGGGGGGATGTAATTGAGTCCGTTGCCTCAGATTTTGAACCGCTCGTGTTCGATGGCGAAGCGAGGTTGAGAGAAGCACGCAAGCTTCGTCACAGCGTTCCGTCAACGATGAATGAGCGCGGAGGCAGGTATCGTGAAGCAGGCGGAAGGAAAGTCTCAACCGACTGGGCGGTACCTTACGCCAAGCTGGCTGAAGCGATTAGAATCGCGCGCGCTCTCGCAGCGGAACGTGGAATCGATCAAGCCGTGATTTACGGTCATGCCGGTAACGGACATCCGCATCAGAATTTCATCGCTCGCGATACACAGGAGCTCAGTACCATAGAAGAAGTCATTGAGGAGACATTGAAGCAAGTCATTGCACTCGGCGGCACGGTGGCAGCGGAGCACGGAATCGGAAAGATCAAGCGCAAATGGCTTCCGCTCCAGATGAATCCGCTTCAGATCGCGATGATGACCGCCGTGAAAAAGGAACTGGATCCGCTTGGAATTCTTGCACCCGGCAATATTCTGTGAGCCGCTTCAAGTCCATTGTCCTCGACGTTGATTCTACGCTGAGCGGGATCGAAGGAATTGACTGGCTCGCAGCGCTGCGTGGTCCCGAAACCCAAGCATGGAGCACGACGCTGACCGAGAAGGCGATGCAAGGAGAGATGCCGATCGAGGCAGTATACGGTCAGAGGATGCAGAAGGTGAGGCCGAACGCGGTCGAAATCGAGCAGTTGGGTCGCGAATACGTCGAACGTATCGCGCCACGAGCTCGCGAAGCACTTGCCGAGCTTCGGAGACACGGCATCGAGCTGGCGATGGTCAGTGGAGGACTACGCGAGGCGATACTTCCTCTTGCGCGAGAGCTGGGTGTCGATGAGCGCAGTCTCTACGCCGTATCGGTGTTCTTCGATGAAGACGGCAAGTATGTTGGCTTCGACGAGCGATCTCTCCTCACCCAGCAGAACGGAAAGCGAATCACGGTTCTCGAAATGGGGCTGCAAGGTCCGATACTGGCAGTCGGTGATGGAATGACGGATTGTGAGATCAAGCCGGTCGTCGAAAGCTTCGCCGCGTTTACCGGCTTTACACGCCGTGCACCTGTCATCGAGTGTGCTGATTTCGTGATTGAGAATTTCGACCAGCTCACAGAGCTCGTACTAAAATGAGCGCCACAAAAACCTTTGGCACTTTTTTCTTACCGGGTCCTACCGAAGTTCGCGAGGAAATCATGACGGCTATGCTTCAGCCGATGATTCCGCATCGCGGACCGGAGTTCGAAGGGCTGTTCGGGCAGCTCCAGGAAGGCCTTCGCCCGCTCTTCAAGACGGAACGGCCGGTCTACATCAGCTCTTCATCGGCTACGGGAATGATGGAAGCTGCGATACGCTGTGCTCCTTCCGGCCGCATTCTTTGCCTGGTGAATGGAGCGTTCTCAGAGCGGTTTGCTCACATCGCGTCAATGTGTGGTCGCGACGTCGACCGCTACGATGTCGCATGGGGACAAGTGCACGCGATCCCCCAGCTGGAAGAGCGCCTCGCAATGCGGAAGTACAGCGGGGTGACGGTGGTTCATTCTGAAACATCGACGGGCGCACTCAACGATGTGCGTGCCGTCTCGGACTGCGCACACCGTCATGGTCTGGTATGTCTGATCGATAGCGTGAGCGGACTTGGCGGAGCAGAGCTTCGCTTCGACGAATGGAATCTCGATTATGTACTGACTGGCTCGCAGAAAGCTTTGGCACTTCCACCTGGACTCTCTTTCGGGGCTGCATCGACGAGCTTTGTCGACCGGGCCAACGCTACTCAGGGCCGGGGTGTCTATTTCGACCTCGTCGAGCTCGACGCATACGCGCGCCGCAATCAGACGCCGAGCACGCCCGCTCTTAGTCTGTTTTACGCGCTCGAAGCGCAGCTTAAATCGATTGCGACGGAGGGGCTCGAGGCGCGATGGGCACGGCACAAAGCGATGGCTGCGCGCACCCAGGAGTGGCTGATAAAGATCAGTGACGAAACCGGAAAGAAGCTGAACAACATTGCTCCGCTGGGATCCCAGTCGCCAACGGTTTCTGCCATTCGGCTTCCGACGGATCTTCCGGCCGAGCGCTTCACTGCTGCCGTTGCGAAGCGTGGAATTGTCGTAGGGAATGGTTACGGCAAGCTTAAGAGCTCGACCTTTCGCATTGGACACATGGGCGACCACACCCTGGAATCGCTCGAGCGCTGTCTCGCAGCCTGCTCGAGTGTGTTGCGTTCTTGACTCAGATATCGGTCTCTGGCGCTGGTATCGAATTCGGCGCAACAAAGATCTTCGAAGGAATAACATTCACCGTTGGGCAAGGCGATCGCTGGGGACTCCTCGGGCGGAATGGAAGCGGCAAGACGACGCTCTTTCGACTGATTACCGGCGTGCATCAGCCGAGTGAAGGAAGCATCACACGTCAACCCGGCCTGCGAGTCGCTCTCCTCGAGCAGCACCGGGACTTCGGCGATGTCAAAACGGTGTGGGAAGCCGGCGCTGGGGAGTTCGCAGATCTGTTGGCGTTGGAGCGATCGCTGGCAGAGCAGGCAAACATGTTGTCGGAGGCGGGCGAGTCTGCGACGCAACAAATGCTCGCGCGGTACGACCGTGACTTCGAGCGATTCGAGCGTAATGGCGGTTACACTTTTGCTCCGCGGGTGGATGCGGTTCTGCAAGGACTCGGATTCGACGCGGAGAAGTCCCGCAACCAGCCGCTCGAGCAATTAAGCGGTGGGGAGCGGGGAAGGCTCGGTCTCGCAAGCCAGCTCGTGAGCGCTGCAGACGTCCTTCTTCTCGACGAGCCGACCAATCACCTGGATCTGGAAACAACACGCTGGCTGGAGGAATACCTTCGCAGTAGCCAGCGGACAATTCTGCTGATCAGTCACGATCGTGCGTTTCTCTCCAACGTGGTGGATCACGTGCTACATCTCGAAGCCGGCACCGCGGTCGCATATACGGGAAGCTACGAATCCTTCGTCCTGCAGCGGCAAGAACGAAGGCTTAGCCAGCAACGCTCCTTCGACAAACAGCGCAGAGTCATTGCCGCGCAGGAGGACTACATCAGACGCAACCTTGCTGGTCAGAACTCAAGACAGGCAAAAGGTCGGCGCAAGCAACTGGGAAGACTTCCACGGCTCAGCGCTCCAGTTGCAGAAGCAGCGTCTGCCATGGGGTTAAGACTCGATGCCTCCCAGCGTGGTGGTGACCAGGTTGCGGTAGCGCATGACGTGACGCTGGGGGTGGAAGGGAGAACTCTGATCTCGAACTTTACGGCAACTATTCAGCGCGGCGATGTTGTCGGTCTCGTCGGTCCGAATGGCAGTGGAAAATCGACGTTCATTCGCGCACTGATGGGTGAGTGGCCAATCTCGACCGGAGAGCTGAGGTTGGGTGGGTCAGTCAGGCCAAGCTATTACCGCCAGGATATGACGCAGGTGCCGTTGGATCGAACGCTCTACGAGGTCATAAGCGAGCTCAGGCCACAGTGGGAACGCCGTCAGATTCAGGGTCACCTTGCGAAGTTCGGTTTCTCCGGCGACGAGGCCCAGCGTAGTGCGGATACCCTCTCGGGCGGCGAACGAGCCCGGATTGCGCTTGCGATCATGGTTCTCAGTCGCGCGAACTTTCTTTTGCTCGACGAGCCAACGAATCACCTCGATATCGAGTCCGTTGAAGCACTTGAAGACGCTCTCGAGGAATTCGAGGGGACGATACTACTGGTCAGTCATGACCGTGCAATGCTGGAAGCGCTGACATCACGTGTCTGGGTGCTTTACGACTGTCATGTGACCGATTTCCCCGGTTCATTCACCGAATGGGAGGAGCAAAGCCGGGTGCGCGAGCATGCAGCCGCGGTTGCTTCTGCGGAGCGGGAAGCCCTGCGACGAGTCAAGGAGCGAAAGACGACCAGACGGCGTGACGAACAGGGAGCTAGTGACCGTGCGATGCTCCGCGATTTGCGACAGCGCGTCGAAGAATCGGAGAAGGAGGTTGCCAAGCTCGAACAGAGAATCGTTGAGCTCACGATACTGCTCGAAGATCCGGAGCTTTATACCACGCGCGAAGGAACCGAGCGGGCGCTACACGCTGGTAAGGAGCTCGACGAAACACGACGCCAGCTCGACATCGCTATAGAAACCTGGACGACAGCAACCGAACGTGCCGAGCAGCTATCAGCAACTGGATCGCATCAGAATTCGCCAACAAAACCAATCTCTGGCTCGAGGTGCTGACCAAATCGCTCGTGTACTTTGTTCTGCGCGATCGTGATGAGCTCGCGGACATCCTTCGCTGTCGCCTTGCCGAGATTGACCATGATGTTGGCATGAATGTGTGAGATCTGCGCATCTCCGTGTCGGAAACCCTTTAATCCGACCTGGTCGATTAGGCGACCGGCGCCGACCCCTTCGATCTTTTTGAAGATCGAGCCCGCACTGGGGTGATACTCGAGCCAGGGATGCTTGCCACCTCGCCAGCTCAGATTTTCCTGCATGATGCGATGCATCACCGCTGTATCCCTGTGCTCCAGCTGGAAAGTCACAGCCAGGGCAATGTCCCGCTGTTTGTGGAGCGTGCTCGTGTCGTAGCCGAACTGCATGTAATCCCGGTCGACTGTTCTTAGCTTCCCATCGTGTGTGAGCAGGTCAGCTGATTCGAAGACTTCGGCGATGAACATTGTTCTCTCCCTGGCAGGAGCCGGCGACAAAAAATGAAGGTTTTGCCAGACAGCTCCACCAACCGTGCTTGGGATTCCGACGTAATGCTCCAGCCCCGACAAGCCGCGCTCTACAGCTTGGGGTATGAGTCTGGCCATTACCGCACCGCTCTCTACCCAGAGCTTTCCATCATCCAGGAACTTCAGATGGCTCGACGTGTTGCGGATAACCAGGCCGCGGAAGCCCCTGTCGCCGACCAGAATGTTCGCGCCCAGTCCGAGGACGAAATACTCCATTCCGAGATCGCGAGCGGCAGCAACTGCCCCTGCCAGATCATCGGCCGATGTTGCATTGTAAAAGAGATCGGCCGGACCACCGATCTTGAATGTGGTGTATGGAGCAAGAGGCTCATTGCGCTTGAGCCTCTTGGCGTCTAATCGATTTACTAACTGCTCGTAATGGTCTGCGCGGGCTTTCACAGAATCTGACATGTTCGAAAGAAAGGGTGTCCTTCGTTACTGCGCTACTCTGGTATTCTTCGTGTTGGCGCTTGCTCCGATGCAGGCGCGAGGCCAGCGAGCGGAGCTGGAAAAAATCATTCAACGCAAGGTCCTGACTAATGGCCTCGAGGTGATTGTCGTCGAGAACCACGGCGTTCCCTTAGCGACGATCGAGATCGACGTAAAGAACGGATCGTTTACACAGAGCCCTGAATACGAAGGACTCGCTCATATGTATGAGCACATGTTCTTCCGGGCGAACTCGAAATATCCGGAGCCCAACCAGTTTTGGGACCAAGCCTCGGATCTCGGAGCGGTGTTCAATGGCACGACCCAGGAAGAGAGGGTCAACTACTACATGACGGTTCCGGCGGAAAAGCTGGCGGATGCAGTACAGCTGCTTGCTACCGCGCTCCGCGAGCCGCTATTCCGGCGTGACGAGCTCGAGCGGGAACGCCAGGTCGTGATCGGGGAATACGACAGAAATGAATCAAGCCCGTTTTTCGCGCTCTCAAGGCAGATGGACGCGAAGCTCTATCCCGGAAACTTCAGCAGAAAGGACGTAATCGGTGACCGGCAGATCGTTTTGACGACGACGCCAGAAAAAATGCGGACCATTCAGCAGAAGTACTACGTGCCGAACAACTCGGTCATGATTGTTGCTGGCGATGTAAACCCGGCCACGGTATTCGCCCTCGTCGAGAGCGAGTTGGGACATTGGAGTCGTGGTGCTGATCCGTTCGCTACTGATCCGATCCCGCCCATTCCTCCTCTTCAGAAAAGTGAAGGGGTAGTCGTCGAAGCCCCGGTAGGAGCTGTGACTGTTCAGATTCAATGGCAAGGTCCCAGCGTTGGACAGGATCCAAAGTCCACATATGCAGCCGATGTATTTTCGGATGTCCTGAACGACCCTCAATCGCAGTTCCAGCAACGGCTGGTAGACAGCGGACTATGGCAGGGTGTCGGTGTCAACTATTACACGCTCAATCACACCGGACCGATTACAATCAGTGGGCAGACATCGCCGGAACAGCTGCGCGAAGCATTAACGGCGCTCTATGGTGAGATCGCGAAGTTCGATTCGCCTGGCTACTTCACGTCCGATGAGCTGGAGGCGGTCAAGGCACACCGCGCCGTGACTTCAGCGTTCGATCGAGAACGCGCCTCGGGTTTCGCGCACACGTTGGGGTTCTGGTGGAGCGTCGCCAGTCTCGAATACTACATGGGATACGTCGACTACATGGCACACCAGACAATCGCGGACGTGCGCGCATATGCGCGGCGCTATATCGTCGGCAAGCCGCACATTTCAGGAGTTCTTATTGCGCCCGAGGCACGCCAGGCGTTGAAGCTTGCGCCCGACGATCTCGTCATGACGGGGACACGCTGATGCTTCTTTCAATTGCGCTAGCTCTGGCTAGTGCGACGACCAGCTTCGACGTCTCGGGCGTACACGTCATTCTTCGGCAGAACAACGCCAACAACGTCGTGGCGGCGAATGTCTATTTCCTGGGTGGCTCACGGCAAGTATCCGAGGCAAACGCGGGGATCGAACCTATTCTGCTCGAGGTTTCCGAGCGCGGAACCTTACACTATCCCAAGAACTCGCTCCGCCGCGCGATGTCACGGCTGGGTAGTGAGATCGTAATTGCTCCGAACGCGGACTGGACGATGTTCGGGATTCGATCGAGCACAGAGGTGTTCGACTCGACCTGGTCGATCTTCGCTGATCGGGTAATGCATCCGACTTTGGCCAAATCAGAAATCAATCTGGTGAAGGCCCAGTATCTGTCGGGAATCAGACAGCGAAGGGATGACCCAGATGCGCTTGCTGACTATCTCGCCGACAGCATCGCATTTGTTGGCCATCCCTACTCAGTGTCGGTGGTCGGCAACGAGAAGTCGATCCAAGCTCTCGACTCGGCTGCACTACGCGAGTATGAGCGTACTCAGTTCGTGACTTCGAGAATATTGCTGGTCGTAGTCGGAAACATCGACCGCGCACACATTGAGCGACTGGTGACTCAATCAATCGGTCAGCTACCGCGGGGAAGCTACAAGTGGACTCCGCCGCCGCGCGTACCTGAGGGGCACACAGCCATTGTGATCGAGCGGCGGCAGCTGCCCACCAATTACATACTCGGCTACTACAGCGGTCCACTCGCTAGCGGGCCGGACTACCAGGCGCTCAGGGTCGCCACATCGGTTCTGACCGGCCGCATGTTCGCCGAGATTAGAACTCGTCAAAACCTCACCTATGATGTGCACGCACCTTTTATTGATCGAGCGGCGACTGCTGGCGGGTTGTACGTCTCGACAGTTGCGCCGGACACCACGTTGAAGCTGATGCGCGCAGCAATAATGGATCTCCAACAGGGGATGCTCGATCCAGCCGGACTTAGGCAGCTCGAGGAGCAATTCATAACCGAATATTTCCTCGACAATGAGACCAACGCTGCCCAGGCAGACTTTCTGGCGCGATCGCAACTCTATGAGGGTGACTACCGCGAAGCCGATCGCTTCGTCGACGAGTTGAAGAGCGTAACCCCTGAAGCTGTTCAGCGGGTGGCGAGAAAATACATGAAAGGATTTCGCTTCGCGTACGTCGGGGATCCATCGAAACTGGATCCACGCACAATCAGTTTGTTCTGACTACCGAACAGGAATCGCAGAGCGATCAGTGGCACGGCTACTCGGCGAACTCCTCGGCAACGATCCACGGGTCCATCGCTCCGGTGTAGAGCGCGATCCCAATGATGGCTGCCGCAACGCCGCGGTCTGCAAGAGCTCGGAGATCGTTGACGCTGCCGAGTCCGCCTGAGGCAAACACCGGAAACTCCGCGGTATCGGCGACATCCTCCATGAGCGGTAAATCAGTGCCGCGCATTGCCTCCTCTCGGTGAACTGCGGTTACGAGGACTCCAGCAAGGGGGAGCCCGTTGAGATCCTGGACAAGATCGAGCACGAGCTTTGGCTGCGTTCGGGTCCAGCCGTGAGACAAGATCTTGCGATCACGAACGTCAGCTGCGACGACAATGAATCCCGGAAAAAGGCTGCTCATTTCGACCAGCCAGTCGGGATCTTCGAGTGCGCGGGTGCCAATGACGACGCGCTGTGCACCATCGTCGAGCGCTCGCTGAATCAACTCTCTGCTTCGGATTCCGCCGCCCACCTGTACTTCTACGTCCGTTGCTCCCCGTATAGCCTGAATTTCGGTCGCGTTGTTGCCACGTCCCGCTACCGCGTCCAGATCAACCACGTGAAGATGACGAAATCCGTACTGTCTCCACGCGAGCGCGACTCCAATCGGATCGGGGATTCGAATAACCTCCTGATCGTAAGAGCCGGCCGCGAGCTGAACGCAGGCGCCACCGCGCAGATCGAGTGCTGGAATTGCGATCATCCGACGCTCTGTAGGATGGGGGCACGAATCATGAGAGGCGAAAGTGTCGCATTGATTGTGTCTCGGCGAGCTTGTGAATAAATTCACAAAGTAGGAAGTGAAGAAAACCACCCTTATAAGTGCATACCTGTACGGCTCTGGAGGCCTCTAATGATGTTGTTCCACGGATTTGCGGTTGCAGTTGCAGTATTGACTCTCTCCGCGTGCGCCGGCGGCGAGAAGAAGCCCGGTGACACGACGCACGTTGCAGTAGATACAAGCTCGACAACCACGACCACTACAGCAGCTGGCCCGAGCGCGACCACCACGCCCGGTACGACCGGCGGCGCCGTCGCGATGGCTCCGATCACTGGAGCTACCAAAACGGTGAACATGGTTGGGGATGCCAAGGGTTATCGCTTCGAGCCAGCCAATATCACGGTCAAGCAGGGAGACGGCATCAAGTTCGTGGTCGTGAGTGGGGGTCCACACAATGTCGCATTCGACCCCGCAACGATCCCCGGGGATGTGAAAGCGCAGCTTGACGCTAACATGGGCTCGGACAAGGTGAGCGAGCTGTCGAGCAACATGAAAATGAATCCCGGTGAGTCAGTCACTATCTCGTTGGCCAAAATCAAACCTGGCCAGTATCCATTTCACTGTACTCCGCACCTCGCGCTGGGCATGAAAGGCGTTATCACCGTTCAATAAAGCTGGATTCCCCTGATTAACGGAAACGGCGGAGCGATTGCCCCGCCGTTTTTTCGTGTCCGATAGAACGTTGCGGGTATAAATTGGATCGGTGACTGGAAAACATGTGTGATGTGGTCCCGAGTGGCGGAATTGCCGTCATGACTGTCATAACGGACCCTCGCGCGTGCGTCATACTCAATGAATCTTTGACGGATGAACGTTCATAGCATTGCACGGATGAGCGGAGGCTCCGCCTACCTGTGGATGGCGGCGCGGGCGAGGAATGCGCTTCGGCGGGTAGTGGTGTTTGGCATCGTCGGAGGGGTCGTATTCATAAGTGCTTTGATCGCGTTCGTGCTCGTTCCCAGAAATGCTTCTCGAAAGGCTCTGGCAGTGGCCGCAAAAATCGAGGCCCGAACTGATTCAGGACCAACTGTCGCGGCAAGAGATCGCCATCTCGCGGAGCTCAACGTTACAGACTCTGTGTTGAACGCTACGCGGCGAGCTCTGATACCTGTTCCAGCAGCTGTCATCGACACTTTCCCACCGGCGGTTCGCGCGCAGCGTGATTCGCTGAGCGCAGAGCTCGCAACGCTCAATCGCTTGATCGACAGAGCGGAGAATGCGCCCCTCCCCACCTCGTATCGTGCTCTTGCTGCATCGCCCACAGTTGCGGCTGATCCACGAGTTCGCGTTCTGCTCGACTCACTCGCCGACATCGAGCGGGAGAGAAATGCGTTCGGTGCCGTGGGCGGTGTAGATCCTGTCTACCTGTCTCTGACTTCCCGAGCGACGGCAATCGGCCGCCAGATACAGGGGATTGCCGACGCAAAACGCGGCGAGGTGAGAGGAAAACTGGCGCTCATACGCCCCACTCCGGCACCAGTCGTCAAGCCAGTGATCACTGTGGATACCACACAGCTTCTCGCTCAGCGTGCGACTGCTCAGCAGAATTATGCTGCTGCGGTGAAGCAGCTGGATCAAATAAATCAGAAGAACGCACGGATCGATCGCGAGTCGGCGCGAGCTCGGGAACTGGCTAACGTCGGCGCACCCCCTTGGGCAATGCTCGCCGCTGCTGTCGTGCTCGCACTGGCAGTCGGGTTTGCTGCCTCGTTTGGAACGGAGCTCAAGCGTCCCCATATCGCGGACCCGCGGGAGGCGGAGCAAGTAAGTGGCGCGCGGGTTCTCACCGTGATTAAACCGCCGGAAGTCGTCGTGGAAAGAAGCCGCCGTCAGGCGGATGTAGAGGCACCGCCGCTCATCGATGTCGTTTCAGAGAGTTATAGGACGCTCTATCTGCACATCGCTTCGGTTGAGGCAAGTGTTCCGATCGTCACGATTACTGGCGATGATCCGGGAATTGTCGCAACCGTCGCGGCGAACCTTGCAGCATCGGCGGCCTACGAAGCGCGGAGCACACTGCTGGTCGATGTCGATCCCACCACCTGCAGCGTTGCGAGCGTGCTCCGGATCAGACCTGATCCCGGGCTTTCGGGAATCATTACCGGTAATGCGACGTGGCCCGAGGCAATCGTTCCGACGACAATCGGTCGTGACCGGCCACTCGACGTATTGCCAAGTGGTACCAGGCGCTCGGGGCTTCCGGAGGCCAATGTTGTTGAGGAAGTGCGGAAAGAGCTCGCTCGGATGCAACGCCGTTACGACTTCATCATCATCGCTGCCCCAACGAGCTACGTTCAGCGTAGCGCCAGCAGCATCATCCCCGCTCCAGACCTGATTCTGTGCGCGCGAATCGCTCACACCACTGTTGGCGGGCTGAAAACCGCCGTTGATAGCTTGCGCGGTGCTGACATGCGCGTTCACGGCCTCGTACTGTGGGACGCTGAAATGCCGCAGCTCGAGACACGTGAAGAAATGCTCGGCGCAACGCGACAGCCGGAAGGATTTCAACCGGAGTTTGCGACAGCGCGATAGCTCACAATGGCTGAAACAATCCCCGATCTGCGCAGCGTTCCAAAGGCTCGCGCATACGCCGAGCTCAAGGGCCACGCCAGCGCGATCCTCGACGGTATCGACGATGAGGTCACAGCGATGGCTACAATCACGGCGCTCGTGCATCACGCATTCGGATATCTGTGGACCGGTTTCTATCGCGTAGCCGTGCCAGGTCAGCTGCTCAGAGTCGGTCCGTATCAGGGCAGCCTCGGCTGCCTCGATATTGCATTTGGCCAGGGAGTTTGTGGTACTGCCGCTGCTGAAATGAGGACGGTGATCGTGCCGGATGTCGAAAAATTTCCCGGCCACATTACCTGTGATGCGCGATCCCGGTCAGAGATCGTCGTGCCGGTGCTTGACCAGCGAGGTGATTTAATGGCTGTTCTCGACGTAGATTCTGACCAGCTGGGTGCGTTCAATTCAGAAGATCAGCAGGGACTCGAGGGACTCGTATCCTGGTTCGCAGCCAAGTAATGACAGTCGCTGGTTACTCTGACGTCATCAACCACGCTTTTGCCTTTGCGGCGAAGCATCACGACCGCCAGGTGCGAAAGGGGACAAAGCTTCCCTACCTCACCCATCCCGCCAATGTGGCTGTCATTCTTACTCGGTACGACCGCGACAGTGACACGATCGTCGCGGGAATTCTCCATGATGTAGTCGAGGACTGCGTTCGCGACGGCTATACGCGAGACATGCTCGAGCAGCGAATCGGCGACAAATTCGGTGAGAAAGTCCTGGATACGGTTCTGGCTGTGACCTACCGTCGTCACGACGACGAAGGAATCGAACTGTCGGGTGAGGACCGGAAGGCAGACTATCTGGAGCGCCTTGCAGATGCGAGCGAAGAAGCCCGCTGGGTTTGCGCCGCGGACAAGATTCACAACGCATCTTCCATCATATCCGATCTGGGTCGAACCGTCGATCCCGAAACAGTCTGGGCTCGGTTTAGCGTAGGCAGACCCGGAACCGCCCGTTGGTACAGACAGGTTTACAACAGGCTTCGAGAGGTCGGGTTCGACGCTCCAATCATGGCGGAGCTCGACAACGTTTCCAATGAGCTGTTGAAGCTCGCCGGCTAAAGGAAAACGCTATCCAAGGGCGGCAGGAGCAGGCGCCCCGTAAGTTTTCTCGACGTAGTCGTCAAGAATCTTCAAGAACTCGGGAACGATCGTCTCACCCTTCAGCGTGACCATCAGCTTGCCGTCGACGTAGACCGGCGCCTTTGGCTCCTCGAAAGTCCCCGGAAGTGAAATGCCGATGTTGGCGTGTTTCGATTCTCCGGGGCCATTAACCACGCATCCCATCACCGCTACTTTCATGTCTATCACTCCGGGATAGCGCTCGCGCCACGACGGCATTTGGTCCCGCAGGTAAGTCTGAATGTCCTCCGCCATATGCTGGAAGAAGGTCGATGTAGTGCGACCACAGCCAGGGCAGGCAGTGACCTGAGGATTAAAACTCTGTAGCTCGAGCGACTGAAGAATTTGCTGTGCGACTCGAACTTCCTCTGTCCGGTCACCACCGGGACGAGGGGTCAGGGACACTCGAATCGTGTCTCCAATGCCTTCAGACAACAGAATAGAGAGTGCGGCGGTGCTCGCGATGATCCCCTTGGAGCCGAGTCCGGCCTCCGTAAGACCGAGATGCAGAGGGTAATCGCACCGAACTGCAAGCTGTTGGTAGACGTCCAGGAGGTCCTGTACTCCGGATACCTTCGCCGAGATGATGATGCGACCATGCGCGAGCCCCATTTCTTCGGCGATCGAAGCTGAGCGTAGTGCGCTCTGGATCATCGCTTCGATGTAAACTTCCTTGGAAGTGTGCGGGTCTGCGCTACGCGCATTATCGTCCATCAGCGCGGTGAGAAGATCCTGATCGAGTGAGCCCCAGTTCACCCCGATCCGTACTGGCTTGTTGTTGTCGAGTGCGATCTGAATAATCGTTCGAAAGTTCTCATCCCGTCGCTTTCCACCCACATTGCCCGGATTGATCCGGTATTTGGCGAGTGATCTCGCCATTGCTGGATACTTTGCCAACAGCAAATGACCGTTGTAATGAAAGTCTCCGATCAGGGGAACGGAGACGCCCATGTCGGCGAGTCGGCTGGCGATCTCGGGTACGGCGCGGGCTGCCTCGTCGTTATTGACTGTGACTCGCACCAAGCGACTGCCCGCCCGCGCCAGTTCCGCCACTTGAAGGGCAGTACTCGAGGCGTCCGCCGTGTCAGTGTTTGTCATCGACTGCACAACGATTGGGTGGTCAGACCCGATGGGTACGCCACCTACAATCGCAGTTGCAGTCTTTCTACGCGTGATAGTCGGCAATGATGCTTGCGTGTGTTGAATCTGAAAGCTAATTCCGTGGTCCGAGCGGTGCATGTAAAGGCAGTACTTCCCTTCCTCGCCTTTATTGGAGCTCAGATGGCTGATACACCCGAGGTACCTGAAACTCCTCCGACACCACCGCCTCCTCCGCGAAAGAAATGGCGTCGCGGAGTGGTGATTTTGCTGCTCACGATAATCGCGATTCCTGTTCTGATCTTCTCTCTCTGGGTGTGGGTGACACTCGGCTACGTGTATTCGACAGGTGAGCGCGCGGGGTACGTGCAGAAGCTCTCAAAGAAGGGATGGCTCTGCAAAACCTGGGAGGGCGAGCTTGCAATGGTTCCTATCCCGGGGACGCTCACCCCGCAGATCTTCAATTTCACTGTGCGCAGCGACTCGCTCGCCAAGGTTCTGGAGCAGGATTTGGGGAAGCGTGTTTCACTGGCGTACGAGCAGCATCGAGGGGTCCCATCGTCGTGTTTTGGGGAGACAGAGTATTTCGTTTCAAACGTCCGTATCGTAGGCCCTTGAATCTGTCTATTGTCGGCTCAACCGGTCCTTGCTATTTTTTCAGCCAAGTCGGGCCAGGGGTATCGGCGAGAGCCTTTGCCTCGGGCTTAAATCCAGTGCGGGGTTTGTGAGACCCGCGTATCAGATTGTCGAGGGTCGGGCGTCTTCCGCTCCCCAAGACACAAATTTTCCAGGAGTAGGGAATGCGTACGACCGGCAAAGTGAAGTGGTTCAACGACGCGAAGGGCTTTGGGTTCATCACACCTGACAACGGGCAGAAGGATTGCTTCGTTCACTACAGCGCAATCTCCGGCTCGGGATTCAAGTCCCTTGCAGAGGGTGACGCGGTAGAGTTCGACATTGTCGAGGGTCAGAAAGGTCCGGCTGCCGAGAACGTGACGAAGACTTCTTAGTCGACGTCCGCTTTACTGGCACAATCTGGCGGGGCGTCTCAATCGAGACGCCCCGTTTTGTTTTTCGGAGGCCGGCCACGTTTGGAAATTGGTGCGATTTCTACCGCGTGCTCGAGCCGCGCGAGCAGCATCGTCCTGAGCGTTTTCAGATCAAGCTCGAGGCGGACGCCGCCGCTGGATGTGAAGTGTCCGTCGCTGTGGGTGACCACTTCGGCGATTTCGATTGCATTCGGCAATGTCATTCCGAGCTCCCTGACCAGGATTGTAGCGACGGCGAGGCGGAGCAACCCCTCGATTGTCAAACGTCTGGCAACCCCCTGCTTTTCCTGATGTACTCCGGCGACTTTGTGGTGAGACAATGCGTTATCGAGCCACTTGATAGGCACCTGAAGTGCAAGTGCCGCAGCAGCAATGGTATAGCCTCGTGACATTAATAATCCTAGATTTGCAGGATATTTATCGCAAGGGCTGATTGGCGCTACTGCTGCTTGGCTCCCCCCATTATATTGGCCGATCTCGCGACACTTGCAGGCCCCCATTATCTCTCGACCAGAATGAAGCAGCCCCTTTCCGTAGTACTGATCTCGCTATTCCTGGTGATTGGGTTTGCATCACCCGCGCAAGGCCAAAAGACCTACGCGGTTGGCCTGGGCGGCGGCGCCGCGATACCTGTGGGTAAACTCAGTGACTCACAAAAAACCGGCTACAATGCCATCGTCGTGCTGGCAATTGGAGTGGCAGAACTTCCTCTCGGCGTGCGCTTAGATGCCATTTACAACAACATTCTGCACAGCAACAGCCTTAGTTCAACGCCGGGCGCTGGCGATCTCCGCGTGAGTGGAGTGCTCGGAAATCTGGTATTTGCATTTCCCGGAACGAACGCGAAGGCGTATATCATTGCCGGTGGCGGACTCTACAACTCCAAGGCCGACATCACCGGCGCCAAGGCTCAAAACAATTTTGGCGTCAACGCCGGAGCCGGCGCCACATTCGGGTTCGGCCCGTTCGCAACATTCCTCGAGTCGCGCTACCACAGTATTTCGCGAAGCGCTTCCAAAGGCGGCGTGTACCAATTCGTTCCGATCACGTTGGGCCTACTGTTTTAAGAAGATCAAAACAAAAAAAGGGGCCGCAGCCATGCGGCACTTTCTTGCGGCAAGCCGAGCCGCGTTACACGGCGCGAAGAATCAGCTCGTTCCCTCGTGCGACCTCGGCGACTGGCCACAGGGCTTCACGTGCAGAACGCAGCTGTGAGCTCACAGCCGCCGGGCCAGTTCCGCCAGGCACATCACGTCGTGCTACAGAGCGTGCAGGCTCGAGCCAGTCGAGAACGTCATCACCAAACAGTGGATGCGCCGACTTGAACGTGTCGAGGGGAAGGGCGCCAAGCTCGCAACCCTCTCGCTCACTCGCGCGAATCAAAGACCCGATCGCAGCATGCGCGTCGCGAAAGCTCGCTCCCTTCTCCACTAGATAGTCAGCGAGATCGGTAGCCATCATGCTGCTCGATAATGCTTTGCGCATGCGCTTGACATCGAAGCGAATCTCCTGAAGAGCGCCACTCACTGCAGGAAGCACGAGCAGAATCATGTCGACTGCATCGAACAGGACACGCTTGTCATCCTGTAGGTCCTTGTTGTAGCCGCTGGGTAATCCTTTGAGGGTTGCGAGCAGCGTCGTGAGGTCGCCGATGGCGCGCGCACCGGATCCGCGAGCGAGCTCCAGCGCATCGGGATTTCGTTTCTGCGGCATCATGCTCGAGCCGGTTGTGAATGCTTCGCCGAACTGAACGAATCCGAACTCGCTCGAGCCATAGATGATGAGATCTTCTGCGAGTCGCGAGAGGTGCGTTGCCGTCATTGCCACCGCGAACAACAGCTCTGCGACGAAATCCCTGTCACCGACCGCATCGATGCTGTTCTGCGATATAGTGCCGAAGCCCAGGCTGCCCTGAAGGAGTACACGGGAGATGGGGAACGCGCAGCCCGCGATTGCGCCGGAACCGAGTGGAAGTACCGCCGCAGCACGGGATGCTGAAGCAATGCGCGCTCGATCCCGCTCGAGCGGCCAGAAGTGCGACAACATCCAGTGCGTGGCGGATACTGGTTGAGCGCGCTGCAAATGCGTGTATGCCGGCATTAGCGCGTCCTCGAGTGCCGCTGAGTGGTCGACCATTACCTGCTGAAGCGCACGAACAGCTGCATCGAGCTTGATGCAAGCGTCCATCGACCAGAGGCGCGTCGCCGTCGCGACCTGATCGTTGCGACTACGACCGGTGTGGAGCTTCGACGCTATATCACCGACTTGGTCGTGGAGCATGCGGTCAATGAGCGTGTGAACGTCTTCATCAGACGAGAGCGGCTGAGCGCCGGCGGCGAGCTTCTGGCCGACCGCTGCGAGGCCACGCTCGATTGTCTTGCTTTCCTCCAGCGTGAGAACTCCAGCGCCCCATAAGGCAACCGCCCACGCCTGAGATAGATTGATATCGAACGGCCAAAGACGGGCATCAGTGCCTATCGAGCGATTTACCGCCTCAAGTGCAGCCGCAGTTGGCGTCGAGAACCGTCCTCCCCACAGCTTGTGCGATACGTAGTCCGACATTTCGAGCTCCTTGCCGGTCAAGCTATAGCCAAGCTCGCAGGCTGTTGGGCCTTTGTCTCTCGCTCACGCTGTGCCGCTGCGAGCTCCTGATCGCGAATTGCGCGCACGCGTGCGGAGAGCCCATACAGTCTGATAAAGCCCGCGGCATCGCTTTGCTCGTAGACATCGTCGTCGCCGAACGTAACGAATCGCTCATCGTAAAGAGCGTATTCGCTCTCGCGACTGACAACAGAGGCGGTTCCCTTGAAGAGTTTCAGCGTCACGGATCCGGTTACGCGCTCTTGCGTGATGTTAACGAACGCGTCGTACGCCTCGCGCTCTGTTGTCCACCAGCGGCCCTCATATACGAGATCCGCGTACCGCGGCGCGATGAGGTCTTTGGCGACGAGAGTGCGGCGATCCAGAACCAGCTGTTCAAGCTCGCTGTGAGCGGAGTAGAGCAGGGTACCACCGGGAGTTTCGTAAACCCCCCGTGATTTCATTCCAACCAGACGATCCTCAACGAGATCGATGCGTCCGATTCCGTGACGGCTGCCTATCGTGTTGAGAGCCGTCAGGAGGTCTACTCCATCCAACTCAGCGCCATTGACGGCTACGGGCGTTCCGTTGACGAAACCAATTGTAACTTCCTCAGCCTCGTCAGGCGCGTTCTCCGGGGCCGTGGTTAGCATGAACAGGTCGGCCGGCGGTGCTGCGGCTGGCTGCTCGAGCACACCACCCTCATGAGACATGTGCCAGATGTTCCGGTCGCGCGAATAGATTTTTTCCTTGGTGGCAGTGATGGGAATCCGATGGGACTCAGCGTATGCAATCGCGTCCTCGCGGCTTCGAATGTCCCACTCACGCCACGGCGCGATGATCGGAAGGTCCGGGGCGAAAGCGGCGTAGGTCAGCTCGAAGCGAACCTGGTCGTTTCCTTTGCCAGTGCAACCATGGGCAAGCGCGTCGGCGCCGACCTTGCGCGCGATCTCAACCTGACGCCGCGCAATGAGAGGCCGTGCCATCGAGGTGCCGAGGAGATACTTACGACCGTAGATAGCGCCAGCGCGGAGGGTGGGCCATACGAACTTTTCCACGAATTCCTGGCGCAAATCTTCGACGTAGCACTCCTCGGCACCTGATGCGATTGCTTTCGCGCGAACGCCGTCAAGCTCGCTGCCCTGCCCGATGTCAGCGGCGACGCAGATCACGCGGGCGCCATACCGCTCCTTGAGCCACGGGACGATAATGGATGTGTCGAGCCCTCCGGAGTAGGCAAGGGCGATTGTACGGATCACGGCCGCCTCAATAAGTATTCAGAGTAACTGAATATTTAATCGGCCCGGGCCACCCAGTCAATACTGGATCAGGGCTCTCCGGCAAGGGCTTTCAGACGCCGGTGAACGCGCTCGCGGCCGGCAACCGAGCGGCAGATGATAAGGATCGTATCGTCACCACCGACGGTGCCGAGGATGTCGGCCCAGCCCTCGCCATCGAGGGCAGCGGCAATGGGCTGCGCGCCCCCGGGGACGGTACGAAGAACGAGCATCTCGCTCACTCCATCGATGCGGAGAAAGAGCTGAGGCAGCAGTGTGTCCAGGGCGGCTCTGCTCTCCTCTATGCTGCCGTCGGTGATTGCGTATCTGGCTCCTTCGGGTGTAGGGACGCGCGCCAGCCGGAGCTCCCGGAGATCCCGGGACAGTGTTGCCTGGGTGACGTCCCATCCACGTTGGAGCAGCAGCTTGCGAAGATCCTCCTGGCTGCTGACGACGCGAGAGCCGACAATCTCCAGAATCGTGTCGTGCCGTTCACGTTTGTTGGCCACGGAACGGAGTTTAGCACCACGGAAAGAAATGCGCGAGCCGAGCGCAGGGATCATTGACGCAAAGGCAGTGTAATGTTATGCATTCTTTATGCATAAAGTTCCGGTTGGAGTCCTTGGTGCCAGTGGGTATGCGGGCCGGGAGCTGTGTGGACTTATCGCCCAGCATCCGGGGCTCGAGCTCTCGTTTGCGTCTGCTAATGAGCAGCGTGGCCAGCGCGTCCGCATCGGTGCTTCGGAAGTGACCTTCGTCGCTACGGAGGATGCCCCGCTCAATAAGGCGGAGGTCGTCTTCACAGCGCTCCCGCATGGCGCGTCAGCCAAATGGGTTGGAAATGCGCGCGCGACGGGAGCGCGCGTCGTGGACCTCTCTTCGGATTTCAGACCAGGGTCAGACGCGCCAACCAACGGAATTCAGGCTCCGTACGGACTAACCGAGCTAATGCGCGCGAAGATTCCAGCAGCGCAGGTTGTTGCGAACCCCGGATGTTACGCAACCGCGATTCTGGTGGCGATCGCTCCCCTGCTCAAGGAAGGTTGGATCGTACCGGGGGCAACGATCAATGTATCCGCCGCGAGTGGCGTTACGGGTGCGGGTTATTCCGTGCGTCCGGATCTGCTGTTCGCCGAAGTGGCTGAGGATTTTCGCGCATATTCAGTGGGAAATCAGCATCGACACATCGCCGAAATGCGGGCGGTCACGAAAGAACTGGGCGGTAGAGACAACGACATATTGTTCACACCTCATTTGCTTCCTGTCGCTCGCGGAATTCTCGCGACTATCACAGTGCCGGTGAGAGAATACGTTGACGATCCGTCCGCGCTCTGGCGCGATTTCTATAGTGGGGAGCCTTTCATTGAAATCGCTGCCGACCCGCCGTCACTTCGCGACGTGGTACGACGCAATGTTGTCCGTCTGAGCATCGCCAAAGCAGCCAATGTCCGTCAACCTACTCTCGTCCTCATATCCGCGATCGACAATCTGATGAAAGGGGCAGCTGGGCAGGCTCTGCAGAATGCGAACGTTCTGCTCGGTTTGAGCGAGCAGACCGGACTGCCGGCATAATGCGGGTCGTAAAAATTGGCGGGCGGGCGCAATCTGATCCGCGCCTGACGACCGTGATTCGTTACGCCTGGACTGCGATGCCGGGTCAGCTCTGCATAGTGCACGGAGGCGGTGACGAGATGTCGGCGATGCAGCGCGCACTAGGGAGGGAAGCCGTGTTCATTGGCGGGCGTCGTGTTACGTCGAAGGGAGATCTCGGCGTTCTGCGAATGGTGCTGTCGGGTGTGGTGAACAAGCGACTGGTCAACACGTTGGTTGCTGCCGGCTTGCCAGCGGTGGGCTTATCGGGAGAAGACGCTGCGCTCATTGGCGCCGAACTGATAGACGAATCGTTGCTCGGATTTGCGGGGCGCCCTGTCGGGGTGAATGCGGAGCTGTTGCGCGCTCTAATGAGAGCGAGGTACTTACCAGTGATTTCGCCGGTTGGTTACAACGCATCGAATGCCGAAGGTGGCGCCCTGAACGTAAACGGCGATGATGCTGCAGCGGCAATTGCCGCCGGACTCGGAGCCGACGAACTCCTTCTCGTTGCAGACGTCGACGGAGTGCGGGACAGTCGCGGAGAGGTCCTCTCGAGTCTGAGCACCGAAGCAGCCCATGAGCTGATTACGAATGGTATTGCGAATAACGGAATGGCTGCGAAGCTCGAGGCGGCGGAGACCGCGCTCATTTCGGGGGTTAGTCGCGTAAAAATCTGCGGCCTTGCCGGTTTCGACAACGAGGAGCACGGCACATTCATTACCCAATCCCAGAGCGTTGTCTTATGAGTGCGATCACATTGCCCGTCGATGACGAAGTCGAGGCTACTGCTTTTTCGGAAACGTCCGCGCTTCTTTCGACATACAAGCGCGCGCCGATGGAGCTAGTAGCGGGAGAAGGCGTGGAGCTCATCGACTCCGATGGCAAGCGATATCTCGATTTCGCGAGCGGGATAGCGGTGAATGCGCTTGGCTACGGAGATCCTGGAATCGCGAGAACAATCAGCGAATCGCTGGGCACCGGCCTGATCCACGCTTCAAACCTGTATCGGACCGCGCCCGGTGAGCAGCTCGCCAGCAAGCTGGTCGAGCGCTCGTTTGCCTCGAAAGTGTTTTTCTGCAACTCAGGGGCGGAGGCTAACGAAGGTGCATTCAAGTTTGCGAGACGATGGGCCCGCAAGATCGGCACAGACGCAAAGGTCGAGATCATCGCTCTGCGAGGAAGCTTTCACGGTAGACTGTTCGCGTCTCTCGCTGCGACTGACCGTCCGTCGTACCGTGCGCCGTTCCGGCCGCTTGCGGGTGCGGTCTCGATCTGCGAGCGGGACATCGGCGACCTGGATATCGCGCTCGATGAAGAAACCGTTGCTGCGGTCATTGTCGAGCCGATCCAGGGAGAAGGCGGCGTCCGCGTGCTTGATGCTGATTTTCTGGGCCAACTCCGCGCTCTGACAGAGGAGCGCGAGATAGCGCTCATCTTCGACGAGATTCAATGCGGTCTCGGACGTACCGGACACTTTTTCGCCTACGAAAACGTCGGCATTGTCCCCGACATGCTGACGCTCGCCAAGCCGCTCGCGGGTGGGCTGCCGATGGGCGCGGTTCTGGTGTCGGAAGAAATCGGATCGACGATCCAGGCAGGTGATCACGGCACGACATTCGGCGGCGGGCCCCTCTTGGCAGCCGTCGCGGGCTACGTCGTTGACCGGCTCTCGGATCCCTCTTTGCTCAAAGCGGTTCGTGAAAACGGAGCGTGGCTTGGCGGAGAGCTCGATATAATCGCACGGCGCTCCGGAAAAGTTCGGGCAATTCGCGGCACCGGCTACATCTGGGGACTCGATGTGGTCGAGTCCGCCAATGAGATCGTCAAGCGCGGATGGGACGAAGGTTTGCTCGCGCTCACGGCCGGCGAGCACACACTCCGCATCCTTCCCCCTCTCATAATGGGGCAAGACGATCTGAAGCGCGGCGTCAACATCCTCGAAAAAATTATCAGTCAGTAACTAGAGCCAGAGTCGCCAATCGTGGCGACTCTGGTTAAGATTGCGGTGACTTTTTCCCGCAGAGATGTATGACATCGACGAGACTCGCGTCCGTCCGCCTCGTCGCGCTTTTCGCCGCACTCGGCTGTGCATCCGTACCCGCCAATACTGGTCCGTCATCGTCGTCGACTGTGGCGGACACTGTCGAGGCGCGACGCCTGTTCGAAGAGAACATCGACGCTATACACAAGCGTGACCGTGCGCGATATCTCGCGACTTATCTTCACACCAGTTCGCTTGGGCGCAATGGACCCGCGGGACTTGAGCTTGGGTACGAAGGCTGGAGTGCGCGTCGCGATTCGACTTGGCCGGACACTCTGATAGCGAGGAACCTGCGGGTGCTGCCGATTGCACCGGGCGTCGTGTACGGCACCTACTGCTATACGGTTACGCAGAAAGACACGACCTCGAGCGGCGTTTCAGAGCGGATTTTTGTGAATACTGCGGAAGGCTGGAGGATTGCCGTCACGACCGCATTTGGCCTGCCAGCTGGCGCACCCGCGCAGTGCAAATAGAACCGAAGATTCCCTGAAACTCGACGGGCACATACTCCAGAATGCGATCTAGCAAAGTTTCTCTTCACTCAGTGTGGAGGGCGTTCGACGAGGCAGCGTTCGGTCCCAAGAACACGCTGAATCTCAGAGAGTCGCTCCCGACAGCAGCCGATGCGCGTCATCGAGCCGAAGCGTGGCTACGCGAACGACAGATTAGCCGGGCAAGTGAGGTGCTGCTGATAACCGGACGTGGCAACCAGAGTCCGGGCGGAGTCTCTGTCGTGCGCGCGGCGATCGTCGCTCTTTTGCCCAATCTGCGCAGGCGTGGAGTGGTAAGCGAATGGCGGGAGCATTCACCGGGATCTTTCGTCGTAAAGCTTGGATCAATCTCATCGCTTCTCGACGCTCCGAGGCGCAAGCGTGACCGAGGAACAGTAGCAACACCCGCGGCTCCGGAATCCCTGGCGCAACTGGACACGAAGACTCTTTCGTTACTTCGCCGCCTTGCGGTTCGCTCTCTTGAGTCGCTCGGCGTGCGCGACATCGACAAATTCGTGGACTCAGAAATGTTGTCCAAGTTCAATTCGTTGGCGGCCGGGATTGCACCTGGGGTGGAAGGCGAAGTCAGACTCCGGGAGGCAATTTCCGCCGCGCTTGAGCAGTTGGACGAATGAAGGTTGCGCTTCACTGTCCCTGACACCAAACCAGGAATGCAAACGAATGCGTAGACAACTTGCGCTGTTGATTCCCGTCGTGCTGGTCAATCCGCTGAGTGCGCAGGTGATGTCTGGATATTCGCCACAATCCGCTGCCATCGAGCGTGCAACGGAAAGCGATGTCATCACGCATCCAACGCCGGCGAGCGCCTCTGCCCATTCGAGGTTTCTTTCATTTCAGCCACATATGGCTGGAACTCCCGCTCAGGCGCGAACGCGCGACTATGTAGTGAGCCAGATGAAGTCCTGGGGTCTCGAGACCGAAGTGCGCTCGTACAACGTGTGGATGCCGCATCCCGTCACCACCCGAGTGTGGCGAATCACGCCGGATCCGATCGAATTGAATCTTCAGGAAGGTCCAATTCCCGAAGACACCACCTCGGTTGCGTTTTCTCAGGTATTGCCGTTCAACGGCTATGGTGCACCCGGCGAAGTGCGCGGCGAAGTCGTGTACGTGAACTACGGCCTGATCGAGGACTATGCGCAGCTCGACTCGATGGGTGTTTCGGTGAAGGGCAAGATAGCAATTGCGCGTTATGGTCGATCGTACCGGGGCATCAAGGCGCGCGAGGCGGAAAAGCACGGAGCGTTGGGTCTGATCATCTACAGTGATCCTGCCGACGATGGTTATGTGCGCGGCGATGTGTATCCCCTCGGCCCAATGCGGCCGTCGCAAGGGATTCAGCGTGGCAGTGTCATGAACCCGAATGGCGACCCGAGCACGCCGGGTTATCCCAGCACGAGAAACGCAAAGCGCATTGCACTGTCGGCCATGGACGTGCCTCACATTCCGGTGCTTCCGATCTCGTCTGGCAACGCCGCCGAGTTGCTGCGCGGACTGACGGGCAAATCAATTCCTCAACCCTGGCAGGGCGGGCTTCCTTTTCGATATCACGTCGGCCCTGGGCCGGTGCAAGCGCGGCTGGAGGTTGTAACGGATGCCGCGACGCACCCCTACAAGGAGATCTGGGACACCTTCGGGATCATTCGCGGAAGTGAATTCCCGGATCAGATCGTGATGATCGGTGGGCACCGTGATGCATGGGGACCAGGTGCAGCTGACAATGTAAGTGGCACGGTGAGCGTGATGGAGGCGGCGCGCTCAATCGCTGAGCAGGTCAAAGCCGGAAGAAGACCGAAGCGCACGATCGTGTTTGCAACCTGGGACGCAGAAGAATGGGGACTGCTTGGATCGACGGAGTATGTGGAGGAGGATTCGCTCCGACTGAGCAGACATGCCGTCGCGTATCTCAACCAGGACGACATTGCGCAGGGTCCCAACTTCGGCGGCGGAGGATCTCCCTCACTTCGGGCATTACTGCGTGACGTAGCGAAGCAGGTTCCTGATCCAAGTCATCAGGGCAGTGTGTACGATGTCTGGAGAAAACGCGCCAACCTTGCTTCGGACACCCTCGAGCCGCAAATGGGTGACCCTGGAGGAGGGTCTGATTTCGCCGGGTTCTACAATCATCTGGGCATCCCGATAGCCGATTGGGGATTCGGCGGACCGCAGGGCGTTTATCACTCTGCCTTCGATTCGTACCACTGGATGTCAAAATTTGGCGACCCAAATTTCGAGGTGCATACGAGTGCAGCTCGCATCGGAGCAGTGATGTTACTGCGGATCGCTAACGCTGACATCCTGCCGTACGACTACGTGGAATTTGCGCGGACGATGCGGCGGTTCGGTGCACAAGTTGGCCAGGCAATCGGCGACAAGCACTGGAAGGTTTCCGCAGCTGGACTGACCGCAGCAATCGGCAGAATGGAAGATGCGGCGCTTACATTCAGTGCCGCGCGAGACAACTCCCTCACTGCTCAGCTTGTGCCAGCAACGGCGCAGCAAGTCAATGCGACGCTGCTTGAAGTTGAACGGCAGCTTACAAGACCGCAGGGCCTCGTCACACGACCCTGGTTCAGAAACCTGATATACGCTTCCGATGAGAACAACGGATATGCTACGATGGTGCTGCCGTCGGTGAATGAAGCGATCCGTGTTGGCAACGAAACCGCTGTTGGACGTGAGCTGACCGATTTGGTGCAGCGTTTTGATGCGGCGACACGCGCGTTGAAGATGGCGACAGAATTGCTACCAAAGAAGTAAACGCGAAGTCGCGCCTCGATTTTTTCAGGCCCGGACATTGCGTTGCTGACCGCTCGACGACGCAATGGCAGAGAGCTAGATGAGAACCGGGCAAGGTGGAGTGCGGCGCTCGCGTCTCACTCTGGAAGAGATGCTACCCATCGCCGCATACGGCGCGAAGGCAAGCTGGCCTTCCGGGTTTCAACTCTACCAGCGTGGTGCGCGTGCAGACGGCGTTTTCATTGTTCTCGAAGGCCACGTCGTTTTGCGCAACAAGATAAAAGTGGGGCGTGGATTCGTTCCGGTCATCGCAACGGTGGGTCAGACATTCGGCAGCGAAGGGCTCTCCCCCGACAGCCATTACGTGACAGACGCAAACGCGACAGAAGAAACGAAGACAATGTTTCTGAGTGGAGCGCAATTCCGCGCGTTCGTGCGCGAGCGTCCCGCTCAGACCATTCCGCTCCTGTCGCAGATAATGTCAGAGCGAGCTTATCTGCTCGAGAAGCTTCACGAGCTCGCTGCGCTTAATGTCGATCAGCGCTTGATGTCAACGTTGACACATCTAAGCACCGATCGGAGTTTCACGGCGTCAGACGGTCGACTCAAGCTCGAGAACAATCATCACCGGTTGCTCTGTGAGATGGTGGGTGCTACGAGGGAATCGATCGCTCTGGCATTGAGCCGGCTAGTGTCAGCCGGCATCGCGGAAAGAAAGGGCATGACGTTTTTGATCGAGCCGAGCTCACTTGCACCCAATTTCGCTGAGAATGGAGACAGGGATTCGACAATCTCTGTGGCGAGAGAATTGTCCTAGTAACGAGGATGAATGGGCGATCGGCGAGACGCTGACACAAGTCTCATACGGAAAGGGGCGGAGACCATTGATTTGCAGGAGGAGGGCTCGCATGGAGTCCTCCTCCTGCATGGTTTTGGAGATACTCCTCAGACGCTTTCGTTACTAGCACGAAGACTTCACAACGCGGGCTATAGCGTGTTTGCTCCGCTTCTCCCGGGGCACGGACGTACGCTGGGCGCCTTCAGACGATCCCGTGCCGAACAATGGATCGATGCCGCAAAGCGAGCGTTGCTCTCGATGCGAGCCCGAAGTGACAGCGTTAGTATCGTCGGACTTTCGATGGGCGGAGCGTTGGCCGTTCTTCTCGCCGCAGAGGACCACGCTACGTCGGCGTTGGTCCTGATCGCGCCCTATCTGGGTATGCCGCGTCGACTGCGTTTCGCCGCAGCAACATGCTGGCTCTGGGGTGGAGTGGTGGGTGAGATAAACGCCAGAAATCCTCGATCAATTCACGACGCGAGTGAGCGGGAACTGAATCTTGCTTACGGCTCTGTCACGGGGCGCACACTGTTCGAGCTCTCGAAGGTTGTGCGTCGCGCGAGCAAGGCACTTCCTCGAGTCACTGCTCCAACGGTGATAATTCAGTCGCGCGAAGATCCTCGCGTCTCTCCGCGTGTTGCGGAATTCGCTCTCCACGAAATAGGCGCGACGGAAAAGCAACTCATATGGACCAAAGGGGCGGGACACATCATCACCGTCGACTACGGCCGCGAGCGGGTGTTCAGCGAAGTTGAGAGGTGGTTGCGGCTGTACGCCCATCCCGGCCGACAGCCGCTGCTGACAAGAAAAGCGGCTGTCGAACGACCCTGAGTGCTTAAAAGCGATCCTGGACGAATTCCGTTACGGTATCGACCGCGCGCTCTCCCAAGTCTGCAGCCTGGTGAACGACCCCGGTTGCAACGCGTTTCACGCGAGCCACGGGAGACTGTGATCTACGACGAGGACGGCTACGGCTGCTCTTGCGTCCGCCTCCCTTGCGTCCGGAAGTGCGCCTGCTCGACCTCCGCGACGAGGACTTGCGTGCACTGCTCTTGCGCCTGGCAGAAGATTTCCGCCCTCCCGCGCCACGCCGCGACGACTTCCGTACGCCTCCGCGTTTGCGTCCCGAGGATCCGGACCGCGACCGCTTTCTACTGCCTCTTGAACGACTGGACTTCTTGGCTGCAGCCATGGGAAAGCTCCGTGAACGAGGGTTCGTAAAACGGATCGCAAGATTCGCGCACAATAACGCCGCGAGAGTCTATCGGCGTTGCAACGTATGTCGCGCCATCGTGATGTTGTTATCCGACAGCACGCGTCTCGCCATGTCGCAAGATCCAGAGGTCGCTGCCGTCGCGACCAGCTGCACGCCATTGTTCGCGCATGCGCGCCGGCGGCTCGTCCATCGGCTCGTCGGTTAGCTTGAACGTTCCCCAGTGAGCCGCGGTCATTATCAGACGCTTGCCTTTCTGTGCTGTCGCGAGCTGGGCGACCGCTTTCATGCAGTCCTCAGGATTCATATGGACCGAGCCCATGAACCAACGCGGCTCGTAAGCTCCGATCGGCAGGATGGCTAAATCGAAGGGACCGCAGTGGACACCGATGGTCTCGAATTCAGGATGCAGACCGGTGTCGCCAGCGAAAAACAGCGTATGATGCGAAGACCGGAATGCCCACCCGCACCAGAGCGTGTTGTTACGAGTCCCAAGTCTTCTGCCAGAAAAGTGCTGGGCGGGAAGACATGTCAGATGCAGCCCTCCGATCGCGCTTTCCTGCCACCAATCTCTGACCGTCACCTCCCGCGCACCGTGATGCCGGAGAAACCTGTCCACCCCCAGCGGCGCGTACCAAAGTGCGGCGGGATAGCGTCTGGCGATTCGTGAGATCGTACCGGAATCGAGGTGATCATAATGATCGTGGGAGATGACCACCACGTCGACTGGCGGCAAGCGATCGAATTCCACGGCTGGAGGGACCCAGCGACGAGGACCCACGAACTGCACTGGCGACGCGCGCGCGCTCCACACCGGGTCGGTCAGAATGTTGAGACCGGCCATTTGGATCAGAAAGCTCGTATGTCCGACCCACGTCAAGGTGAGCTGTTCCGGCGCTCCTCTCGGTACTACAAACTCCGGAGCGACCCGTACGAATTTAGCGGGGTCAGGGTCCGGACGACGGGGGTTCCGTCGTCGCTCCACCAAAGTCCATTTGAGAAAATCGAGAAATCCATGTAATTGCGCCGATGGCCAGGGATTCCTGAACCCGCCGTCTGGCCGATGATGAGGAGGGAGCTGCATCCTTAACTGACCCTCGGTGGCGCGAGGTTCTCCTCGAGGTGGGAGAGTGATTTCATTCCCACGAGGGCCGCTGCAACAGGCAGCGACTGCGAAAAAGCAATGGCACGTCTTGCGTCGGTTTTGAATCCCGGAAAGGCGGAGTGTATCTGTTTCGGGAGTGCTCGCGTCAGCTGGGATTGCATTAGTGTTGCGCTTCCCACCACTGAGATGCCAAGCCGACTGGCTGCCACGAGTAGTGGCACTTTATCGTGTCCGACTTGCTGAGTGGGAAGCCGCACCGATTCTGTCATCGCGAGGTTGATCGGAAGTTGGATGACGCGGAAGTGATGATCTGTACCAGCAATTTCGCGGGCGATCGAAACGAGCTCCTCCAGGCTCAAGTGATTTCTTGAGTCTGGTGGAACTCTGAATCCATTCCAGGTCGCGCAACCGTAAATTCCTATGACACCTCGACGAACTTGTTCCTCGAGTGCAGCAAATGCATCGCGGACTAACGTCAGAAAATCCGGTCGGCCCAGCGCATCCAACTGCTGCTCGGGATTGTGGAGATAGTAGACGTCGATGACTGCGAGCCCGAGGTTATTCCTGCTGCGCTCGATCTGATCGGCCAGGTAGCGCGGCGTGAGGCAATGGCCACCCGAGACGACCTCACTGGGCTGCATCACGCCGCGACCGAAGTACTCGTTTTCGAGGAAGCCTCGATATCCCTCTTTGGTTGCAGGAGGTATCCTGTCGAGTGGGATGTATCCGCCTTTGGTGCAAACGACAACCTCTTCGCGTTTGATGCTGCCACGGACGATCATGCTGCGAAGCGCTTCACCAATCGCTCGTTCTGAGCGCTGGCACCGGTAATTGATTGCAGTGTCGAGGAGATTTACCCCCTTTTGCAATGCGGCACTGACGGTGGTCGTGTACCGCGCATCCTCGGAGTCGTCGCACTCGCCGAGGTATGTTCCCAGCCCCAGAGACGAAACGAGCGGCCCATCGGCGATGGGACGATAGAAATGATCCGGCTGGGTTTTGGCGAATCGGTTTCGAAATCTCCGCGTGCCTTCCGATGTCGCGCATCCCTCCACAAGGGACTCCAAACTGTTCAGACGAGTCATTGCGGAGAGGCTACCGGCAACGAGCGGGTATTGCAAGGTCGGTGTAAGGTGCGTTGGCCCTTACGTTGCTTACCCTGAAGAGCGCACCTTACGAACAATTTCTCGAGAACGCCGCACTGAAGTGAAATCATACGCTCTACTGTTCGTGACGCTGAGTGCATGTGCGCAGCAGCGTCCCGTAGTGCTTGGGCCGGTGCGGATGGAAATTCCTTCCACCGATACATCAGCGGGCGCGCAACGGGCACGCGCTGTTTTCGATACACGGCGCGATGATCCATTCGCAACGACAAACCGAATCGATTGGCCGGGGCCTAATCGATATCGATCTTCGATTGGCGCTCCGGGCCCAGATTACTGGCAGCAGCGTGCGGACTACACTATCGCCGCCACGCTTGACACCGGCACCACGGAGCTCCGTGGCTCCGTTCAGATCAAGTACACCAATAACTCTCCCGACACGCTGCGATACGTCTGGATTCAGGTAGACCAGAATCTTTATCGCACCGGCAGCAAGGGCTCGGCGTTATTTCCCGCCGACTCGCGCTGGGGTGTGAGGGGATTCGAGGGTGGATACAACTTCGGCGATGTGCAGGTGAATGGCACGGCCGTGCAGCCAAGGATCAATGATACGATGATGCGCCTCGATCTTCCCAACCCGCTTCTACCGCGCGGTGGGAAGACGACGATTTCGATCCGCTATTCGTTCAGAGTGCCGGAGCACGGGTCAGATCGAATGGGGCGAGATAGTGCACTCTACGAAATCGCGCAGTGGTATCCGCGGATGGCGGTCTACGACGATGTTCGTGGCTGGAACACGGATCCGTATCTCGGTCAAGGCGAGTTCTATCTGGAGTACGGCGACTTCGATTACGCGGTTACGCTTCCGGCTGGATACGTCGTCGCTGGAAGCGGTGTGCTCCAGAACCCAGGGGAAGTTCTGACCCCTGAGCAGCGGCGAAAACTGTCGTCGGCGTCGGGGAGCAGCGACGTTGTTCAGATCATTACACAGGCTGAAGCGGCCGCGGCAAAAAGCCAGCCCAAGGCGGGCACGAGGACGTGGAAGTTCCGCGCCCAGAATGTCCACGACGTAGCGTGGGCGGGCGCTCCCGATTTCAGGTGGGACGCAACAAGCTGGAACGGGATTCTCACGCAGGCTTACTACGAATTTCCGAAAGCCGGAAAAGCCTGGGAGCAAGCCGCCGAGCAGACCCAGTGGACGATCAGACAATATTCACAGCTCTTTTTTCCCTACCCATATCCACAAGCAACGAGTGTCGCCGGTCCGGTTGGCGGGATGGAATACCCGATGTTCGTGATGGTGGGCTACGGGACTGGCGACCCCACTTCAATATTCGGCACCATCAATCACGAACACGGGCACGAGTGGTTTCCGATGATCGTTGGCTCCAGCGAGCGGCGGTATGCGTGGATGGACGAAGGCTTCAATACTTATCTCAACGCCTTCGCCAACGAAGCGCGATATCCGGGGCAGAGCTCATATCCTGGATACTTGCGAAACTGGGCAGACGCGGCGACGCGGGGGACCCAGACCCCGCTCATGACGGCTCCGGACAATATTGATCCGACCGCCCTCGGAGCGATTGGCTACAGAAAACCGGCTCTCGTGCTCCTCACTCTACGAAATCACGTGGTAGGACGTGACTTCTTCGATACTGCGTTTCAGGAATACATAAGAAGTTGGGCGTTCAAGCATCCAACGCCCGGAGATTTTTTCCGTAGCATTGAGAATGGAACCGGTGAGGATCTTTCCTGGTTCTGGCGAAGTTTTTTCTATACCACGGATATTCTGGACATTGGGATCGACAGCGTCGTGACACGGACTTCGGAAGGCCAGAAGTTCGCAACGATCTCGCTTCACCGCTTCACGTCAGTTCCGTTCCCGGTGCGACTGCGTGTCGGCTATGCCGACAGCACGACGCAGGACTTTTCACTGCCGGTGAGTATCTGGGCACACGGGAGTCGCTTTGATGCGGTAGTTCCGGTGCGCGCAAATGTCACTGGCGTGAGACTGTGGCCCGATCCCTCGGTTCCCGATTGGAATCCCTCTAACGACACCTGGGGCACGCCGCCGCGGGCAAACCCTCCAGGTCCGGTTACGAGACAGTGATGTGGTCGTTTGGATTAGGGGTGCTGTTCGGGTAGATTGGAAAGCCCCTCAAGACTTAGATAAACGGAGCAAGTAATGCCGGATTTTGGAAGCTGGGCAACCGCGTGGTGGAAGCCGATTGTGTTTGTGATTGTAGCCGGACACCTGACCAACGTGTCCGTGACCCTGTTCCTGCACCGTGCCCAGACCCATCGCGGAGTGAAACTGCACTATCTCGCCGCTCTCCCGATGCGGATATGGTTGTGGCTTTCGACTGCTATCGTAACAAAGGAATGGGTCGCCTGTCATCGGAAGCATCACGCGTTCGCCGACCGCGAGGGCGATCCACACAGTCCACTGATGGAAGGACTTCGCAACATCGTTCTCAAGGGTGCCTTCTACTATAGAAAGGCAGTCCGCCAGCCAGGTGTGCTAGACAAGTACGGAAAGGGCACTCCCAACGACTGGCTCGAGCGACACCTCCTATCACCACTCAACTGGCTCGGCATCATCGTAATGCTCGCAGTCGACATCTATCTATTCGGCTTCTTTGTGGGACCGTTGGTCTGGGGCGTACAGATGATCTGGATCCCGTTCTGGGCAGCCGGAATCATTAATGGCGTCGGGCACGCTGTGGGCTATCGAAACTTCAACGTGAAGGACGAGAGCCGAAACATCTCACCAATTGCGATCTGGCTCGGGGGAGAGGAGCTGCACAACAATCACCACGCCGATCCGCACTCTGCGAAGTTCAAGGCCAAGTGGTATGAGTTCGATATCGGCTGGGTCTACCTCCGACTGCTCTCAATTTTCGGCCTGGCTGAAATCTCCTACGCCCGCAGGTAGGGCCTCGCGTGCCTGAGACTGTAACCTGCGTGCGTTGCGGACAGACGCGCGCAGGATTTGTGAAGCCTCCCTTTCCGGGCCCCATCGGAGCCCGAGTCGTCGAAGAGATTTGCACGCAATGCTGGGCCGACTGGATCAAGCAACAGACGATGTTGATCAATCACTATGGTCTAAACGTCATGGATCCACAGGCGCGGTCCTTTCTGACCAAGAACATGACGGCATTTCTCTTCAAGACCGGCGCTACATCAGACATCGATACCAGCAAGAAGGGCACGATTAGTCACTGATGATGCGGAAGTCGAAGGTATTGCCGGCCTTAACGCTCGCTCTGGTTGCGGCAAGCTGCACGACGATGACTGGCAGTCCGCGCCAAACCAGGACCGTTTCATCGCGCTGGACCGATTCTGTTCTCGGTTCGATGACGTTGCGAGAGAAGGCGGCGCAGATCGTCTGGCCAAGCGTGTTCGGCGATTACGTCTCTGGCGACTCGCCACAATGGCGACGGCTGACGCAATACATCCAGCAGGACAAAGTTGGTGGCTTCACGATCTCAGTGGGTTCGCCAATCGAGGTGGCTGCAAAGCTCAACGCGCTGCAGTCGATGAGCCAGGTTCCGCTTCTGTTCGGAGCGGATCTCGAGGCCGGAGCGGGATTCCGCGCGCGAGGCGGCTACTTCGTTCCGAACGCGATCGACCTTGGTGGGGCGATTGTGTTCCCGCCAGAGATGGCGGTTGGTGCAACGCGAGATACGACGCTCGCTTACGAGGAAGGACGTCTCACCGCACTCGAGGGGCGCGCGCTCGGGATTCACATCGCGTACGCGCCGGTCCTCGACGTCAACAACAATCCGGATAACCCCGTCATCAATACACGCTCCTATGGTGAAGATCCTGATCTCGCCGCGCGGCTGGGAGTCGCGTTCATCCATGGCTTGCAGGATCACGGCATGATCGCGACAGGGAAGCATTTCCCGGGTCATGGCGATACGGGCGTCAACTCACACTTGGCGCTGCCAGTGGTGACGGTAAGCAGAAGCAGGCTCGATACGGTGGAGCTCGTGCCATTTCGGGCGGCGGTGAACGGCGGGGTTGGCGCCATCATGTCGTTTCATGGGGCGATGCCGGCGCTTGATTCCTCGAACGTTCCCGGAACGCTCTCGCCGAAGGTTTTGACCGGGCTGCTTCGTGGAGAAATGGGATTCCGCGGGATCATAATCTCCGACGCGATGGACATGCGGGGCGTGCTCGATCAGTTCGGTGCAAGCGAGGCGGTGAAGCGCGCGATCTCGGCGGGAATCGACGTTCTGATTCAGCCGCTCGACGTAACACAGACGATCGATGCCGTCGTCGCTGGAGTCTCTGAAGGTCGATATACCGAAGCGCGTCTGGATTCATCAGTCCGCAGAGTGCTCGAGACAAAGCGCCGGCTTGGGCTCGCACAGAACAAGCTGGTCGATCTCGCCGCGTTACGGTTTCTTGTCGGGGATAGCTCGAACGCGCAGATCGCGCGAGGTGTCGCCGAGAAGTCGATTACACTCGTCAAGGATTCGCTGCGGCAGGTTCCTTTAGGTTCAGACACAGCGCTGCGCGTGCTCTCAATTACGCTCGCACGGCGAGCGGATCTTCCGGCAGGGAACGCCTTCAATGCGGAGTTGCGCACAGGCCTGCCAAAACTGCGTACAGAGTTCGTGGCGACCGAAGACGCTGCTCTCAACTATCCACGCTTGATCGCAGCGGCTGATTCGGCAGATGTGACCATCGTAAGCTCTTACGTGGGGCAAAGCTGGGATGCGATCACCGCGAGCGCACCGCAAGCCTTTACGAACTTCGTGCAGACCCTCGTCCAGCGCGGCCGAAAACCGATCGTCGTCGCTTTCGGTAATCCGTATCTTCTTCAACAGGTGCCGTGGGTGAGCGTGTATCTCGTTGCGTGGGGAGGCTTTCCGGTTTCTCAAACGGCGGCAGCACGAGCGTTGCTCGGAACGTCAGCGATCTCAGGTCATTTACCGATCAGCATACCACCGTATGTGAGTCGCGGCAGAGGTGAGGAAAGAGCGGCGCAAGCGCGTTGAGTCTGTCATTCCTGCGGTCGAAAATTACTGACGCGCCAACAAAAAAATCTTTAAAATTTTCAGTTGACGATCCGATCCTGATTTCGTTATATCACTAACCGCCTGCCCTGAGACGCTCGCCACGAAGCGCGACGTCAGTTCACAAAAAATTTCAGTTGGCGCAGCCTTGACTTTAGTCACAGAAAGTGACTAATTCGCAGGCACCATGCGCGACCGATCCTCGAAGAGTGCCTCCTACAGCGTCGATTTAGTTCTGATGACCGCGATGGGAGACGAGCTCGCGATCCTGCTCGCGCGGAACTCGAGTGAGCGCGAGCGATGGTCCGTGCCCTGGCGAATTCCGCAAAGCGGCGAAGCGCTCGACGGCGCCGCCAACCGGGCCGCTCAAGATGCGCTCGGCGAATTCCCGGCCTGGATGGAACAGATCGGAGCATTCGGCGACGGCAAAAGGCACCCGAGCGAGATCGATGTGTCGGTGGCTTATTTGGCGTTAGTCCCACATGAAACTGCATCGCCGCGGGCGGGATATACGTGGTTTCAGATCGCCGATTTGCCGGCCCTTTCTCCGCGGCAACGCGCCATGGTGGAGGGAGCTACGCAGACCATCCAAAGCCGTCTCGACCAGGCCCCGATCGCATTCAGGCTTCTCCCCGCGACGTTTACGCTCAGCGAGCTACAACAAACGTATGAGCTGCTGCTCGGTAAACGCTTGCACAAGGCGAGCTTCCGACGTGCCCTCCAGGCTGCCTGGCTCGTCGAACCTACAGACGAATGGCGGAGTGAGGGGAGGGGACGGCCGGCGCAACTTTTCCGGTATTTACCGAAGAAAAGGCGTAGAGTCCACCGGGGTGTGAGGTTCGATTTTCTCTACCCATAAGTGCCGTAACAGGCCGGTATCAACTCGGTTAGCCTCCAAGGAACCTCTTGCGGTCGCGGTGTATTAGTTGCAATGTGTACCTAAGGTAAACACCCATAACTGGGGGCCCGATAGCTATGCTGGCTTATCTCGATAGTTTGTGCGCAGCTTTGCTCGCACGAGACAGTACAGAGATACAGCGGCTTCTTGCACTTCCGGCGGCGCGCGATTTACCGCGCCGTGTGCGTGAAGAAGCTGTCGCAATATCTCGCGCCGGCAACCGCAGCTTCATGGCCCCAATTCACGCGCTCCACTTTTATTACAAGCTCACTCACATGGTTGACGAGTCGAGCGATCCGATCTTCGGCGACGCGTCGAAGCACAGCCAGAGCGAAGGCAGCCAAATGGAGCTGCCACTTCGCAAGGTAGGAAACGGCGGCCGTTAACGCGCTCTAGACTAGCGCGCGAAGCGAATTCTTCTTTCCCATCGCTTCGTTCCAAATATCTCCAATCTTCTCAAAGCGCTCAGCCGCGTTGCCGAGGTGGTAGTTGCGCGGATCGAGATCGTCGATGAGCTCGCTCCACTTCAGCGGAGCAGAAACTGTCGCTCCGGGTTTCGCGCGAACGCAGTACGGACCGGCAACTGTTTTTCCCTGGATATTCTGCAGATAATCAACGTAAACCGTTGCTGCACCGCGAGCTTTGACGAAACGCTCGATTGTCGTCTCCTTCGGATGCGCCTCGGCCACTTTCGTTGCGATCATCTGAGCTACTAGAGTCGCCGCATCGTTTGGCGTTAGCGGCGGAAGCGGTAGGTAAATGTGTAACCCACTCGAACCGGAAGTCTTGATCGCAGCGTTGAGGCCGAAACCGTCGATGACTTCCTTTGCCCAGCGCGCAACCTGAATAACCCGCACGAAATTAGCGCGCGGCCCCGGATCCAGATCGATGATCGTATAGTCAGCGTATTCCAGCGATTGAATACGCGAATGCCAGGGGTCAACTGAGATAGCGCCGAGCTGGATCGTGTATAGAAGTGTCAGCAGATCTCCGCCAATGATCCGCGGCTGCTTCTCCCCACCGTCGGTTTCTATCAGCTCGACCCGGACTTCTGACGGAGTGGTTTCGGAAGCCTTCTGCTGGTAGAAGCTTTCCCCGTTGATCCCGTTGGGGAACCGCTTAAGGACCAGCGGTCGATCCTGAATCGTCGGGAGGATGAAGTCTGCAATGCGCGTGTAGTAGCGCATCACGTCTCCCTTGGTGTACTTCTCCTTTGGAAAGAAGACCTTGTCGAGGTTCGAAACCTTCAGGGTCTTGCCTCGGCCGAAGTCGAGACTTCCTTCTCCACCTGCATTCTCAATAGTGTCGAGCTGACCTAGCAGTGACGTGGTGTCGAGTTTCAATTTGGAAGCGCTAGACGTCGAGCGTCGCGGCATCTTCGGAGGAGAGGCTGTAGCCGTTCGAGCTCGCGCGGCTATGCTCAGCCTTGACTGTCGCTTTGCTATCGATCCACGGGTCGATTTTTTCTGTACGCTGGTAGGTTCTAATCCAACCTCGGTTGCATCCTTGTCGTCGCGAACACCGAGAAAGATCGGTTGACGAAGGCGCCGATCTGCGGTCCACTCGCTGAATTTGACTTCAACGACAAGTTCTGGCTTGACCCAGTGCGCTTTCTCATTGGTCTTCGGCGTTTCTGCGAACGGTGAGCTCTTTATCTCGAGGGGTTTCAACCGCCGGTACATCTCCTCCAAGCCCTGCCTGGTAAAGCCTCCGCCAGTGTGACCTACGTAAATGAATCGGTCCTTGTCGAAATAGCCGAGCAGGAGCGCCCCGATGTGCTCGCGGCTGTTACGGGGGTCCGTGTATCCGCCGATCACGAACTCCTGGCGGAATTCGATTTTGAGCTTCAACCAGTTACGCGATCTCTTACCTGGCTCGTAAGGGGAGTCGATCCGCTTGGCGATGACACCTTCCCAACCCTGACGCCGAGCCTTCTCCAACATCTTCTTCCCGTCGCCTTCGATGGAGTCGGTGATCCACAACTGCTTCGAAGTGCGTTTTCCGATGCGCTTGACGAGTCGAGCGCGGCGCTCCGACCATGGCTCACGTAACAAAACCTCGTCGCCATCCATAAGAATATCGAAGAGAATCAGCGCCGCCGGTGTTGAAGATGAGTGTCGCTCGATAAGGCGCGACTCCTTCACGTGCATACGGCTTTGCAGCTCCTGGAAGCGGGCCGGCTCGCCGTCGATCAGAGCCACAATCTCTCCATCCAGGACAAGCGACCGTTTGGTCTGCGTAGCGAGCTTTTTGAGAGACGCGACGATCTCGGGAAATTGACGGGCTTTGTCTTTCCCGTTTCGGGTCATGAGCTTGACATCGTTTTCCGTTGCGTATGCAAGTACGCGTATGCCGTCGTACTTCGGCTCGAAGGTCCAGCCTTTTCCGGGAACCTCACTTCCGATGCTCGCGTACATCGGCTCGAGTGCCGCTGCTGCGAACCTGGCGGGTGAAACCGAATCTATTGTCTCGGGGGACGCGCTATCACGAGTACTCTTTGCGCTCGGTTTGGTAGTCAAACGGAGCGGAGTGAAGGTTTTGCTGCGCTTCGGCTCATGGTTGCTTCTCCAGACGCGACTTTTCCCGGATGCGATCTCCTCCATAGTACGACCGGATTCGACCGACGTCATGTTTTCGGCGACGACGTCCTCTTTAGTCGCGAATTCGTCGCGGTGCTTGATCAGCAGCCACTGCGGCTTTGACGATGAAGAATCATCGCGCGCGAATCTCATGCGAACGAGCGCGAAGGATCCGTGCAGTCTCTCTCCGTGGAAAGTGATCTTGAGATCACCGCGTTTCAAACCTTCGTGGATGACCTCTTCTTCCTCGTCAGGAGAGGACGCAGCATCCGCGGAGTACGTACCACGATCCCAGAGCATGACGGTTCCACCGCCGTATTCTCCTTGCGGAATCGTACCTTCGAACGTGTTGTAGTCGATGGGGTGATCCTCGACCTGCATTGCGAGGCGCTTGACCGACGGATCCAGGCTCGGGCCTTTGGGTACGGCCCAGCTTTTCATCACTCCGTCTAGCTCCAGGCGCAAATCGAAGTGGAGATGACTCGCCGCGTGCTTCTGTATAACGAAACGCAGACGTCCTGGTTGTGTGCGAGCCGATGTCGTTTCACCAGATGGCTCGCGAGTTCGTCTGAAATCACGCTTCCGACGATACTCGGCGAGCTGCGCGCGCGCTGACCCGGAGCTTCCACTGGTTTTGACGGCCATGCAGGCGTCCTACGCTGTCTTTGCTTTCTTCGCCTTCGCAGGTTTGCGGCCGGCTGCCACCGATTTCCGCTTCGCGCGCACGGCGCCCCTTTTTCCGGCACCTTCTTCTAGGCTTGCACGGAGGCGGGACATGAGGTCGAGTACACCGCTGTCGGGAACCTCTTCTTCCGGCCCTTCCAGCTTGGGCTTCTTACCTTTCATCTTAGCCTTGATGATTCTCATCAGATTCGCCCGATACTCGTCGGTGTAGCGAGTCGGGTCGAATGGTTCGGCCAGATTTTCGACCAGCTGCTCCGCCATCTGCAGCTCCTGTGGTCGAACGCCCTCGCGGCTCGGGAAGTTGAACTCACTCGCGTTGACGAGCTCGTTGGCAAATCGCATGATCTCGAGCACGAGTGCATCGCCAACGACTTTCACGGCCGCGAGATGCTGCGTCTGCCGAATGATGATCTTGCCGATGCCGACAGATCCAGTCTGGCGAATCGCTTCGCGCAGCAATGCATAGGGTTTGTCGCCGCCTTTGCCGGGGACGAGATAATACGGGGTCTCGAAATAGCGGGGATCGATCTCGTCCTCCTTCACGAAGTCCAGAATGTCGATTGTCTTCGACTGCTCCAGCGCGGCGGTCTTGAAGTCCTCGTCGGTCAGGACGACGAACTTTCCTTTCTCGTACTCGTAACCCTTCACGATCTCGTTCCATGGAACGGGCTCGCCTTCAGCCTGACAAATGCGCTCGTACTTGACCGGAGACAGGTCCTCTTCGTGGAGCAGCCGGAAGCTGATATGATCGGCGCGAACAGCGGTCTTGAGCTCCACCGGAATGTTGACGAGTCCGAATGTCAGCGAGCCTTTCCAGATTGCAGCCATCCGTGAACCCTCCAAGTGCGAGTGAGCCCAGCGAGCGATGTGGATGAAAGCAAATCAAATGCCGAGTGTTGAGAACCAATTTTGTGATGCCCGAAAATGCAAAAGAGCCCCGCTGGGCGGGGCTCTTTTTGGTATTGAGAGTCAACTCACCTTTGTTACATCAGCGGCCTGCGGTCCCTTTTGGCCCTGAACGACCTCGAACTCGACTTTGTCACCCTCGGCAAGGGACTTAAATCCGGATCCGCTGATCGCGCTGAAATGCACAAAGACATCTGGTCCTCCCTCGCGCGAAATAAAGCCAAATCCCTTGGCGTCGTTGAACCATTTGACCGTTCCAGTGATGCGTGCCATTGAACTGATCCTCTCCCCCGAGGGCAATCTGTAAAGCATCTACCATAGGCTAGCGATCGCGGAGAATACGCTTCGCTTCGCCGGATATTCGTCCCGTGTGACGCAGTATCCATCCGGCGGCTGCAGAGGAGGGCAAGTTTTGTGCAACAGACTGGGGTTCTATGCCGCTCCGGCGACGTAGTGCGCTGATCTTCCGCAGCTCTTGCAGCGGAGTGTCACGTGGGTATAGGGCGGCGGAGGAACCTGGCGTGGATCACGCTCGATCGATCCAGAGCATGACGGGCAGCTCAGTGGAGAACCGTGGCGATCGTTGCTGATTAGAAAAAGTGCCTGAGCGGGGTTGTACGCATTCGGACGTGGCTTGCGCATGAGCTCTCCAGTTGCTCGACACGGCGCTGCGCGGTGGGCGTCGCATGGTGACGTTGACGGCTATCTATTGAGAAGAAGAGCCATCGAGATTCGGGAGCGGATACGCATCGGGTTGACGCTGATCTTTGTTGCAGCGTGCGGCCCGCATGCGCACATCCCACTCCGACCGGCCAATCTGCCCGACGCCCTTGCTTCTACTGACAGTGGAACGGTCCTGGCACGGCGCCTGGCACCGGTCTTATACCTCCAACGGGATGAATCGTTCCCGCTGGAACGGGTAGTGGCAGTCCTGCACCCCTTGAGGCGAGTAATCGCCTACCATCTGCTGTGGCGGGATGATATTCACGGGTCGTGGATTCCGTTCACAGTCCCCACGGACGAAGAGGTCCTATGGATAGGCTACGACACAACTTACGCCCCTACCGATGTCTGGACTTACTGGCACGGCCGGATCCTTCACACGCCGTGGCCCAAGGCACAAGTGGCTATCGACGTCCAATGGGGCAAGCACGGAAGCATGCCCCGAAACGTCCGGCAAAGTGACCTGCCAAAACCTCGGACGCTCAACTTTTTCTACGCCATGACGATCTTCGGGGAGCCCGACATTCTGCTCGGTGACATCACCCGTAAAGGACCGCTCTGTTTCTGTCACGGTTATCGGAGGTACCGTCAATTCACGCGTCCGCTCATGCTGGCCGAACGGATTGACGCAGTTATTCGAACCGAAGACCCGCGCGGTGTTTTGCTCGAGGTATTCGGCAGCAAATACTCCAACAAGCACCAGTGGCCATAGCCGGAACTCGACGCACTTGTATGTGATGGGCGCTGAGCGTGGCCTAGTCTCGACCGAATTGCTTGCGCAGTTCGTCCTTCGCTCGCTGTAAGACGCGTCGCTGGCTCGCGTCGAGGTCACGACCAGCGCGATTGATGTAGAACGTGAGCATGGACATCGCCGATTGAAACGGTGTGCCTTTACGTCGCTTGCTGCGTTCGGCACTTCGTTTCAATGAGGCTGCGATGCGTCGCGGGTC